>PMJC01000117.1:0-13419 GCA_003157235.1 Methanosarcina sp. | reverse complement strand
TCCCTATTGTAACTCAGGGGCAGGCCTTTGCAGATCGTAAGCAAAGACATGAGAGCTCCAAAAGCTATCCCAGTTTTCCCGCGCATGAGTTCGGCAGAGTCAGGATTTTTTTTCTGTGGCATTATCGAGGAAGTGGAGGCGTACATATCATTCAGTTCGATGAAATTGAATTCGGATGAAGACCAAACTACAAGTTCTTCGGCCATCCGACTTAGGTTTACCATCAGATTTGCAAATACTGATGCGCATTCAATAAGAAAGTCCCTGCTGCTTACTGCATCCATTGAGTTTTCGAGCAAGCCTTCAAAACCAAGGAGTTCTTGAGTCCTTTTCCTGTTGAGGTTAAAACTCGTAGATGCGAATGCAGCAGCTCCTAAAGGGCAGAGGTTTGTCCTGGAAAAAGCATCCTTAACCCTATCGAAGTCTCTGCCGACTGCAGCTTCATGGGCGCATAGGTGATGGGCAAGGGTTGTTGGCTGAGCATGTTGTAGGTGTGTAAAACCAGGCATAAGGGTATTGATATGTTTTTCTGCAAGGTGTATCAGGGTGTTTCGTAGGACAAGGATTTCCTCCAGAAGTCCAGTCAGCTCTTCTCTTAGAGCCAGCCGGATGCAGGTTGCAACTTCATCGTTTCTGGAACGTCCCGAGTGCATTCTGCCACCAACTTCTTCTCCAACAATATCAATAAGTCTTGACTCAAGGGATATATGAATATCTTCGTAGCTGAAATCAAGCTTTCCCATTCCTTCTTCCCGGATTCTCAAAAGCCCGCTAAGGATTTTGCTGCAGTCTTCCGTATTAATAATGCACTGTTCTTTCAACATAACTGTGTGAGCAAGGTCTACTGCTATATCAAAATTAAAAAGCCATTTGTCAGCTTCCATTGAGGAGGTATAATGTAAAATTTCATCTTTCTGAGCATCTACCAGCCTTCCTCGACGTAAAATATTGCTCATAGGTTTTTTCTCCCTGTAATCTTTTTTGTGATCATTCTGAAAGGAACTTGCATGTGTGAGAATTTTTATTCCACTAATAAATTTCTCTATAAAAGTATATCTTGGAGATTAAAAGTGTCCTTGTGCTCATATGTTCAAAATATGTAACAGGTTTTCATTCCAAACGCTTTATGTGAATTACTATCAATAAATATTTAATAACATTTGTATCAAATGAGCATTTTTTTTTGAGGTGAGTTCAATTAAATTCCAAAATATTATCCATACTTCTGGCTTCAATACTTCGCTAAAACCTCACATCCACTGTTATTCCATCTTTTTATCTAATACATTCCACTACTATTCTAACTCTTAACTTTAATCTCAGTTACTCTTAAATTCGAAGTACAAACATATCAAATCTTAACTTTTCCCCGTCTACAGCCTTATGCACTCGTTTGAACATACTTTAATCCCATGTAAACAAGAATGCTATTTATTTATTCAATATGACAGTAGTTTAAAAATTAATCTAACTTCCAATTAATACTAGTGGCAAATAGACAAGCAAATTGCATATCTGTCTTAATCTGGGAATGTTGGTACTAAAGTTTGTCACGGGAAATGTTTGTTCAATGTGATATTTATCTGGTCTCGTTATGAATATGGATTTGACTACATAATAAGATATAATTTACGTGAAATTATAACATCTAAATTATCGTACTAAATAACCTAAGTAGGTTTCTTTGGATGTATTTTAGATTTGTTAAGAAAATTTGAATGAGAAATTTCGCTTATACATATTTAAAACTTTTTTATTTTTAAACAAAGCTGCTACCTGAAAAAGAGTCATTTATAGTCCATTTTTGTCTTCTTGGAATTTCAATTTATCGCTTAGACTACAAGACCGATTATAACTTCTTTGTAAAATTAAAAGTGTAGACTTCTTTTTTCCCTTGATCATATTAAGAATTATGCATTTGAATTTCCGCAACTTTAAAATTATTTAAAATACATTTAACTATAACTAAATTATAAAAATGCTCCCAGTTATGTCTATAAAGCTGCCAACATATACTAACCTTGGTTACCTTATCTTACCCACAAAATACCTTAAATTGCTCTATAATCGTTCCAGCTTTGACTTAATAATCGAAATTCGGGCTTACGTATAAGAAAAATAAGGTAATACTAAATAAAATAGTGCATATATTAATTAAAAGAAGTAAACGGCTTGATCATGAAATTTGTTTTCTTTCTCTATATGTGCATTCTTGTAAGTACATTCAATAAATTTAACGATATAGAATCGATCTATAAATAAAGATAATAAATGGATTGAGGGTATGGCGGGAAGAGATAAAAACCCGCCATTTTTTGGAGAGAAGGGACAGGATAGACAACCAGACCTGCTCCCAGCTGAAGTGTGGACCTAGACTGATTAAGAGGTCCATATATATTTTTAGTGTTAAACTATTTAACTTTAAGTATATAGTCAAAGATTAGGGAAGTTGCAAAGAGGCACCCTCTCGGATGTCATTAGTTCTGATTTGGTGTAGTTCCGAATAACTATTCTTATTAATTTCCAATTTTTCTCGGCTATTCATAAGAAAAAAACTTCATATCTACACCTTAATTTCATTTTTTGCAATCTTCTCTAAGAATTCAATTTTCTATAGCTCTAAAAAAGAAATTATACCTAATTACCACTAAACTATTTTATGATTTTTTTTTGATTGTAATCCTCACATTAAGAATCAACACTTAATCAAATTATGAAGAATTACTCATCATCAAGTATTACGGATATGTGATAACATAAATCTGGAGTTGAACAAGTAAGGAAAGGGAAAAATGAAATGAAAGAAAATTCTCCTCTTTACTTCCTTTATTTTGTGTTTCTCATGTTTATCTTTATAATCTGCATTACTCTTGAAGGATAATATTTTTGTTCATAACCACGAAAAGATGTATATAACCACCATCAGTATCTATCCCATTAAACTCAAAAAAGTACCTTTTAGCAATTTCAAAGCATAAGTATCTCAAATAATTAAGTATATCTCTGTCTAAAATAAATTTTTTACGATCCCTAATGCAAAAAAAACATTTAATGTCTTATCTTATAAACAAAATAGTTCACATGCCGTATTTTCAGCCTATAATATAAGGGCAGCTCACCATATAAAATCAGTTAGTTAATGATATTTTTGAGTGAGTTATTCCCTCAGCGAGCTGCAAGGTATTCGCTGAAATAAAAACTGCCAACTTAAAATAGAGGAGACTAAATCAAGTATCTACTTTGCTAAAAAAAATAAAAAGTTATTTATTTATAAAATCGATACTTTTTTTATAATGAGCGAAAAAGGTTGATTGAAGAGATCAGATTGATCTTAAAAATATAATTACAGTTGGTTTTGCTTTCGGAATCCTTTGTTTTATGGGATTGTGCTTAGTAGAGATCGCAGGCGCGTTGATTGAGTCACAAACTTTGGTCAATCGAGGATTCGAGCTTGCGAAATCAGACCGGTACATGAAGCTATAAAAGTATATGACGGAGCAATTGAAATTAACCCACTGGATTCAATGGCTTGGAATGGAAAAGGAAATACTTTAAATAATTTAAACAAATCCGATGAAGCGATACAAGCATATGAAAAAGCAATTGAGATTAACCCACTTGATTCAATGATTTGGTGTAATAAAGGACTTACTCTAGCCCATTTAGGCAAGTTAGATGAAGCAATAAAAGCATATTACAACGCACTTGAAATTAACCCGCAACTCAGAAGCTTGGCACAATAAAAATAATTTATTTAAATAAACTAAATCTGCTTCATTATAAGACTCAGTTATAGAAGCTTTATACAAAAGTTTGATCTTCGCGAGTCATTTATAGATCACTTGTAAGCATATAACAACATTTAGGACTTTATTGTAGATTCTCTATGTTTTTTGAACACTACTTTCAGCTAGATACTATATATGGTACTATTTCTCTAGGTAGATAAAGTTTGTGAATAGAGTTCAGAGATGAGTGCTTATTTAAAATCAATGATGGGAAAAGGCCTAATATCTTAATTCCAAGCTTGTGATGATCATTATGCTAAAGGCATAAAATCTGAATTTGATGATTTCTATGGTAAAAACACGATGCTTGAATTCAAAGCTTGAATGATTTATATGATTGGTTTTTAGAATGATATAAATGATGAAAGGGGTTTCCGTAAAAAATGTATTTGGGAGTTTTCCCTTTTTTCATCATTTTCCTTAACTTCCAGATTTTTTCAAGTTACCGCCTTAATGCATTCTTCATTTATCGAATTTCATAGAATTCCGCAGTTGAATATGCTCTGTTTGTATAGCTTCCACAGTCTTGCAGCTTCTCGAAATAAAGATCAGCCACATTTTCCACAAAATATCGATGTTTTCGCATTCAAAGTCATTGCAACTCTAGTATCTTTTGACTTTTAGAGTATCTTGTTCTTTGCTTTTTTATTTAGACGTAATGATGCTTTATATAGTGACATCCATTCATTTTTGGGGCAAATTAATGAGGATTTCGATAAACCTTTGATCTTCAAGAGTCATTTGTATACCATATATATTCATAAGACAACATTTAAGAGCTCATCGAAATCCTCTAATGTATATTGCTACCACATTGCCTAATTGAGGCGAACAAAAAAGTTGTATAGATTTTGTTCAGTGAATGACATTGCAAAGCTTATTACATGAAAATGGGTTAGCAAATGAAAACCTACTTTCTTTTTTATTTCTACTCGTTTTCTCAATATATTAGATGGTATTTCCAATCAGATGAAGACAATATTCCATACTTAGGACATAAATAAAACAAAAAAGATCCTCAATTCTCTTTTATTGGGTGACATTCGATCCACTGCCTTAAATAAGACACCGAATATACAACTTGAATCTTCCTTGAGCCAGTTTTTCCCTTGGGATTATGACTACTGAATTATATTCATTTAACGTAATGTTTCCAATTAGTATGGTTAAGAATTCTTCTTTTCTGCAACTTTATTCGTATAAAAAAGGAATTAATTTCGATTTTGAGTACTAAGACCTGAAACTATGAGTTTTTAGATTTATGATGAAGTTGAAATTTGCAGTTTTTATGTATTCTTTTCCGCTGGGTGTTTCCATTTCAGGAAAAACGAAGTAAAAATTTTNNAATTTCAAGTGTCAAGATATGTTTAATAACTAATTTAACCGTGATTTATCTGTATTGTGTCCATTCAATAACTGAATCAAGAAATCTTTATTATTTTCAATTGTTAAGTCAATCATATCACAATTTTTGCATTTTTGAATAAATTCATTTAGTATAACTGCATTACCCATGTGTATCACAACGATCAGAAAATGATGAAGGATGCAGTATCATAACTTCCCTTCAGAATAAAGGATTCAGTGTTAACTTTCAATCAACACTAAGAGATGTGCTTATGCTCAAGATTTCCAATTTAGTAAAAATTTATGATGTGTGTTCCAAAAACATAAGGGTATTGAACCACATTGACCTCAAAGTGGAGGATGGTGAAATCCTTGGGATTACAGGTCGAAGCGGGAGCGGGAAATCCACGCTTCTTCGTATCATTCGTGGGGTGGAACCGTTTCAAGAAGGTACTGTGGAAATAGACGGGAAAATTGTAACACCAAATTCCGGTATTGAAGGAGAAAAGTTCCTCAAAAGTGTAACAGCAATACATCTCCAGCGAAATTTCAGTCTATGGAACGGGCCTGCAATTGAAAATATAATCCGGAAACTAAATTACCTTAAAGTGGGGCATGAAGACCTTCCAAATAATGAACATATTCCACATAGTATAACTAATGAGTACGATGAACTTTTTGAAGAGGCAATAGAATATCTAAAACTTGTTGGCCTAGAGCACAAAGCTCTTCATTCAACTAACCTCCTGAGCGGAGGGGAAAAACAGAGAATTATAATGGCAAGGCAACTTGCTGCAAAGCCCAGAGTCCTTCTTCTGGATGAGCCCGTCACAATGACAGGGCCTGATACGAAGCAAGAAGTGCTTGATACAATTAAAAACCTAAAAGCGAACTTGAAAATAGCAATCATAGTAGTATCTCACCTTCCGGAAATCCATGCCTATCTTGCTGACAGGCTCATTTTTCTTGAAAAAGGGAAAATAGCAGCCGAAGGAGAACCATTAAGTGTGCTTAAAAATTTCCTTATAGATATGAAGCCAAAGGAAGAACTTACAAAGCTTGAAAATAAGGAAATTTGTATAAGAGTAAAGGAAATTTCAAAACGTTATTCCATCATCCGCATGGGAGAAGTCCTTAACATCAAAAATTTATCTTTCGATGTCTATAAGGGTGAGATTCTAGCTTTTATTGGCTCTTCCGGAGCTGGAAAAACAACAATTATGAAACTTATGGAAGGGCTTGTTAAGCCAAATAGCGGGACTGTAGATTATTTATGCAATGGAGACTGGGTAGAAGTTACCGAATATAGCAAGAAGCGCATGGAGCTCAGTAGGATTATGAGCATCATGAATCAGGAATTTTCCATGTCAGTTAACTCCACAGTTAGAGATCAGATTCGATTTAGGTTAAGTATCAAAAATAAAGGTGCAATCGAATACTCAAGGAATAAAGCCATGGAAATGGGGCTTTCTGACGAGACTCTTGATACTGTGTACAGGTTGTCAGATATACCTGAAGAAGAAAAAGCAACTGCATTGCAGGAGTTGAACCTGAATGATACCATTTATTTTGAACTTTTTCCCATAGTTCCGTTAAATGATGTTGACACATATGCGAAGCCAGTCTTTGAAGCCCTTGATCTGTCAATGGACGTCCTTAACAAAACTCCTTCCCAGATCAGTGGAGGCGAGCATGTTCGAGCTTTTATTGCCCTGAGCCTTTCGACATCTCCAGAGTACTTAATGCTTGATGAACCCTTTGGAGACCTTGACCCTGTAACTCTCAGGGATATCACAAATTCTTTAAAAAGGATCAATGAACGCTTCAACACGACCATTGTGCTTGTGAGCCACCATATGGACTTCGTCCGGGAAGTTGCCCATAGGGTTGTGATGATCGAAAAAGGAACAATTGTAATGGCCGGGAATCCGATTGAGATCTGTCAGGAATTGATCAACAGGAGCAATGCTCCTTATTTGAAACACAGTCTGGAAAATCTGATAGAAGCTATGCCAGAAGTTGATTAAAAGATTGAGTAAAGAAATAGCTAAAACGTTTCCACACACTTTCCACATATGTACAGATGAATGACATCAATTTTTTTAATGTGACAGTAGATAAAAAAATTAATATAACTTTCAATGATTAATAATGGCCAAATAAACAAATAAATTCTGCATCTGTGTACATTCTTAGAATGTCTGTTTCAAGGTAACTAAAACAGTTTCTTCCTTGCTTTAGCTAGTAATAGGATGTTACAGGTTTATCTATCAACTAACATCTAAATTTTTCACATTTATCCTTGGTTATCCACACCAAGTTTCTTTTACCTTTCGTATTTCTTCTCAATCGACCCTACCTTCATCAAGCAGTCGATCCCATTCATCGTTTCCGAATTTTATATATAAGCTTGGAGGTAAAATTGGTTTTTCGAGATCTTTAATTATTTTTTCAGAAAGGTTATGGCTTTCGATGATCTCTTTGCCAGCACTTCGGAGGTATTTTTTATATTTTCCTAGTAATGGTTTTAGCATGATATTGTCTTTGCCCCTGAAAATTTCCCCTTCTCCTCTGTAGATTTCGCCAATAAGTTCTGTGTGAAAGGTTCTTGCGAGCCTCCTGAAAAAAAGGCTTTCAACTTCAAAATTTTTCTGACCAGGTAGACCGGCATTCGAAATAACAAATATTTTCGGAAATTTCTCATAGCGTTTTGCATGCCTATACTCACCTTTTTCATCTTCCTCAAAATGAGGTAAAAGGACAGGTGAAAGTCTGTCTATGAAGTTTTTCATTATAGCTGGAACATTGTCAAAGTATACAGGGCAGGCAAAAACAGCAATATCCGATTCCAGAAACCTGGAAAGTAGGTCGTCCATGTCATCGTGGATAGCACATCTTCCAGGCGTCTTGAGCCAGCATTCGAATTTTCCCTTGCAGTATCTTATATTTTTCTCAGCAAGGATGATATTCTCAGTATCTGCCCCGGCTTCTTCTGCCCCATTCAGAAATTCCTCAACCATGCTGAGAGTATTTCCATTTTTGCCTTTATGACTCCCGCTAAACANNGTTTTAAACAATATAAATTGAACAGAATATAATTCCCAAAATCATAAATTTTATGTGATGATTTGAGCTGAAGTCCATAGATTAGCTGAAATAAGGTCTCCTCTTCAAGTTAAGTAGAAAGATCTTCACTTTACATTTAATGCATTTCTTTTTTTGATTAGTTGATACAGAGATAAGCATATCAAATGTATTGATCACTCTATCAAAGATGCAATCATATGCATTTACCCAATTTTTTGCCCTCAGAACAATTGTAATGAATGTATTTTACCTTTGTCTCTTTCTCGATCATATTTTAAACGCTGGCATATCTTTTTCTTACTTTGACTCTTACTACTAACTCTCCTGCGATGTTATACAAAGAAATTTCTGGCAAAGCCAGAATCAGCAGCTTACTTTCCTTTTTCTCTTTGGTCTTACTTATTCTTTCATAAAGTTGCGAATTTTATACTGTTTAAGTCGAAAACAACTTATCAAACTCAGCGGCAAACTTCTCCGTAATTCATGTATCTAATTTTATTCTGCACTCACATAGTTATTCCATAGTAATCCCAATTTCGATTCAGAAAAGCTTATAATTTTCCTTAATGATGAGATTCAACTGGTCATAACTTTTTAGAATTCCTTCCATTATAAATTCAATAATTAGTATATCGGAATGTAAGTTCCCTAAAAAAATCTCACTGATTATTGTTCTTAAATGTGAAATAAATTATTTTAAATGAAAGTATGAAGTTCTTGTGACAAATNNGTGACAAATTCAATATATTCAAATCCCTTTTTATTTTATCCGGAAAAATCTGACGCTTCTGGATTTCATTCAATTGGCGCATTAAAATCTCAATTAGTTGAGCAAACAGTATAAATAAGTACATTTCTTATATATGCTAGTGATGTATAAAAGAAGAAGTTCAAGCCTGGGTACGAAACATAATAAGCTACTGAAAATGAATTGTATGATTTTCGATTATTTATATAACTGTGAAATACTTTAAGCTGCCTTGAATTGTCTCAAAATGTTATTAATACTACCATTATGCCCCAGTAGACTTCATACCACATCGCAACAAAATCCAGCTATGTAGGTTGTAAAACATTGAAAATGCTTTTAATTTGCAATACATGGAGGTGAGACTTTGGAAAAAATTATTGTTGATAATTCCGTACTTTTTTCAAGTGTTCCGCAGAGCAATCAGATCTCTGCCATATATAGAGATATCGCAGAATTGACTGAGTTACTTATTATATATTTCAAGCAAGGAATTGAAACAGGAGAGTACTGCTTGTGGATTTCCCCGGATGACCTATTTGCTGAAGAAACAAAGAACGAACTCAAAAAATCAGGAATAGATGTCGAACGATTTATCAACTCTTCTCAATTGGAAATTTTGCCAGCTGAATCACTCCATAAAAATATTCTCACTTTAGAATCAAGGATAACAGAACTTGTAGAAAAAGGGTATGAAAAAGTCCTTTCCAAAGATTTTACAGGATTCAGAACAAATTTTGATTTCACAAATTTAGGAATTACTATTGAAAATTACCTTGGAATATATAAAAACGTTATTAATAAGATTGCTTTCAATAATAGCAAAAATCTAACATTTCTTTATACATTCCCGCTTGATGAACTTTCAGGTATTACATTGCTTGCGCTAATGGAAGAAAACAGCATCGTTGTTAAAAGAAAGAGAAAATGGAAATATTTAGAAAATTTGGAAATACAAACAGAATTTAAAAAAACTCTTATCAAGGAGAAAAACGAGTCCGAATTTTTGAACAGAGTCAAGAATGAGTTTATTATGAACCTCAGTCATGAACTTAGGACCCCCCTAAACTCAGTGATAGGTTTTTCCGATCTACTCCTCGAAGGAGCTTTCGGATCCCTGAACACAAGACAATCGAAATATGTGAATAATATCCTCATAAGCGGGAAAAACCTTCTGGAAATCATCAACAATCTGCTTGACATATTAAAGCTCGAAGCCGGTGATAGAAGTCTCAATTATGAGATAGTAGATATTGCCAGCCTCTTAACAGATATCAGAATGAGTCTTCTTTCTTCTGCTTCAAACAAAAAAATTGTTCTAGAACTGAAAATTGATGCCTCGATCGAGAATATCCGAGCTGATAAGACAAAATTGAGACAGATTCTGTACAATTTGGTAAGCAATGCTATAAGATTCACTCCCAAGAAAGGGAAAGTTACTGTGAGTGCCTTCAAAAAGGAAAATATGCTTGAAATTATAGTCTCGGATACTGGAGAAGGAATGTTTAAAAAATATTACGAAAAAATGTTCATGTCCTCTACCCAGACAAATCCTTCCACAACCCTAGGATACCTCGAAGCTGGAGTGGGACTTTATATAGTCAAAAATTTCATAGACCTTCACAGAGGAAAAATCTGGGTGGATTACAGAGAAGGAAAAGATAGCACATTTACCTTTGCTCTTCCGATAGATTCTGCTGAAGGCCCACTCTCCAGAAAGTGAGTCATAAAGAAAAATTTATTTCCTTAAATACCACTTTCCATAGATGTGTAATAAAAATGCCGAAACTTCTTTCGATATGGAAGTAGCTTAAAAATTAATCTAACTTCTAACGGATAATAGTAAGCAAATAGGCAAACTAATTTTGCGTCTGTGTAAATCTGTGGAATGTTGTATGGATGAAAGTCAAGCGCTGACCAGATCAGAGAGATGATCAGTGAAGCAGATTATGAAGTAATTAACCAGCCACGACAAAATTTTGATAAATAGTTGTAAAGAAATCACCTCAGTTGAGGAACTTGAAAGGATAAGGATGTCAGCTATGTCAAAATTTCTGAAGATTTCCCAAAAGGCATAATCCAGAAGAGATATGTGACAGGCGCACTACCCTCGTTGCTTTTTGGTTACAAAGAGTTTGACTAGCACTGTGCTCTAATTTGCTGTTCCTCTATACGGATAACTTGTCGATGTAGTTTCTTCTGAGATTGCTAGAAGAGTTTTACAGGGTTTCAAATGAGGTCAGAATTTCTTCATTCATGGATGTAAATGCCAACAGATCGCCATACTTTGACTCAGTGAACGATTTTTTTTAAGGGCTATACCTTTCTGGATTAGTTGTATACGAATCGTTTATTTGTATTTTTTTATTTTTATTCGATTATGCTTCTTTTTTAATGATTTCGGCGCCTTTTTTTATTTCATTTGTCATTGATCTTAGTGTTTTTTTGTTTCTTCTTTTTCCCTTTATCTCATTTTTTTCTAGCTTTTTCTTGGTTGCCAGTTATTTAGCTATGTAATTTTTTTGTTTTTTCAGAGTGATCAATATATTGAAATTTCCTCTTGATGCCTAATTATTTACTTTTTTGCCATACTGTTTACCTTTTTACATCTGGGTATCAGTTGAATAGCAATCTTCATCCCAAAGGATTGATATCATGATTCGTGGGATCAGGACCACCAATTTGTGTACTACTTAGTTTAAGTTATTACTATTTAGTTTATAGACAAAAAATATATAAATATTAAATTTAGTTTTAATCTATAGGTATCCCAGTACATTGAAGTAAATTTTCCGGTGGGCTATGGGCATTTCCTCACCTGCAGCTAACAAGATCAATTTTTTACTATTAAATGATCAGCCAGATCATCTAAGCTAATTAAAATAAAAAAGTTAAATTTTGATCTTTATAGTTCACTTAAAAAATTAAAATTGTCGGGAAAATTTTAACAAATTAGGAATGGTTTTATATGGGAATCAAAGATTTAGATGCTGAAATAGATTGTTTTGAAAAAAGAATTGGCTGTGTACCGAAGTTCTGTAAATTTTGCTATCTATTCCTTAGTCTTCTTTTCCGATTACTGTTCCATAACTATATACTTAATTAATGTGATCCATTTCATATTTATATCAATGAATCTTGCCTATGTTTTTGATAACTCGATGATTCTATAACTTATAGGGTTCCGTTGCAAAAAATCTAGCTTTATAAAAAACTCTGTGTAAATCATCACAATAAGGAAATTTAATTGATCTAATCAGGAGTAAAATAGCATACAAAGGTAAAAATTATAGTTCCAAAATGAAGAAATATTATTTTTGCAACATAACCCAAAAAACCAATATATGCTATACGCAAGAATGTATCAGAATTAATCGGTGAAGTAGATTTCATGTTTTCAAAAAAGTAGAATCCACATCATAATAAATTTTTAAACCGATATGTACCATGCATATTAACATAAATATTTCTTTGGATTTATACTTCTAGGAGAAATTTCATGCAACCAAATTTTGAAGAAACTAAGCAATTCAGCATAAACTATGATGAGCTTTTTATGACATCTCTCGAAGCAATTAAAGCCTTTGAACTTGAGCGGATTGCATATGATGAAGAATCTGGATCTATTACAGCCAAGACATCTAATAGCCTAGAATCACTTGGTGAAGATATCCAGATTCAGGTTGATCACGATGGTAATATCTATGCCCGAAGTGAAAGTGCATGCGCATTTATTGACTGGAGTAAAAACGAGACGAATATAACAAAATTCTGGGAAAACTTCTACGCTATATTAGAAGATGCTGAAGAAAATGCCTAGATTAGCTCTGTAGATGACGAATTTAGCTCCTAGATTAAAACAGCTAACCGTTATAAACATATTACCATTACGGGAATCAAACTTTATTATTAGCAGAAATTCATAATTTAATGCACAAAATGTATGTAGAGTCAACAGTTTACTGATCAATATTCTGTTTCTATTTTGATAGCTTAATATAAATCTCGATACGCGACTTTCTTTCAAATAATCTTGTGGATAATATTAGCCAAGATCTTAAAATTCTGGCAATTACCTTAGAACAATTCAATTTCAATAGATTAAACGATGGCTTCCTATCTAATAGAACTAAATAATTACCCATAGACTCACGTCATATATTTTTACAGTAATAAAAATAAATTAAAAATTTTGAGAACCTACCCCAAATTATCAGGCAGTAAATTTATGGGGATTTAGTTCTGTCCAAACAATAGCTTATTCTGGGACTACTCCGGAAACTTTTAGAGAGAGTCCTTTGGAATAAACATTGCCTTCTCAAAAAAACGTCTTAAAATGTCTGAGAATGCCCCAGCTTCGATTTAACTAGTGTAAACCCGCTCTTATGCAGAAAAAACTAACTAAATATTAAATACAAGATTCACTAATATTAATTATAAAAAATAAAA
>PMJC01000380.1 GCA_003157235.1 Methanosarcina sp. | reverse complement strand
TACAGAATTAGCTAAATCAAAATACTTTGCTAAAAATTGGATAATAATATATGATGAACTAATGAGAGTGTAATTAATTGCTGACTTGACTATACAATATTCAGCTGGAATAAAATCATGAGAGCAGTGGTAAAAATAGGAGGAAGTCTCATCAAAGAAGCTCCCAAACTTGTGGATAGATTGATACAAGAATTTAATTCCGAAAATACGAAAGCTTTCGAACGAAGGCAAGCTTATAAGAGCTTATCCATTTCCATTCTCATTATACCCGGAGGTGGAATATTTGCTGATACCGTGAGATCAGCTAACAGAATTTTTTCTTTTGGGGCAGATGCTGCTCACTGGATAGCTATACTTGGGATGGAGCAGTATGCCTACTACCTACAGGATAAAAGCAGTGTTGTGTCTACAAACTCAATAGCAGATATACCTCAAGGAGTGTCTATTCTTTTTCCTTACAGTCTCCTCAAAACCGAAGACCCCCTTCCTCATACTTGGGATGTTACCTCTGACACCATTGCTGCATGGGTTGCAAGGCAAATGGACGCAATGCTCTTGAAGGCTACAGATGTAGATGGAATATTTCAAGAAGGGAAGCTGATTAGGGAAATTTCTGCTACTGATTTGGAGGGAAGTTGCGTAAGCTGCATTGACCCTGCCTTACCACCATTTCTGCAGAAAAACAGGATGGAGTGTTTTATTGTAAACGGAAAATATCCCGAAAGGGTTATTCAGGCTTTGTACGGAAAGCCTGTATTTGGCACGGCTATAAAGGGGAATATTTAAATTGTATATCGCATATGATAGGGGAGAAGCAAAGCGTATCCAAAAAGCATCATTCAAATTCAGATAATTAAACTAGCTGAAGTTGATAAAGGTTCCAGTAGCAAAAATCAATTCTAAAGCCACTGATTAACTGGTAACTCGTTGCAAAGTTGCTACATGAAATAACTTTAAGGAGAAAAAAAATGTCATCACAGAAAGTTGAGTACTGTACTTCATGTGGAATTCGTCTTGTTGAAAAGGGCTACGTAAAATTCCCTTGCCCTCAGTGTGGAGTAGAGATCGGAAGATGTGCAAGTTGTAGGCAGCAGGGCAACGTATACACCTGTCCCAAGTGTGGATACAAAGCTCCATGATTTAAGGCAAAGTCCTAAAGAATATAGATACGCGTAATAAGAAAATCCAAAATGAACTTGATCAATAGAATTTGCTAAAAGATGAGAGGTATCAGAATGGGTGAAGTTGCAGCAAAAATGAAAATCATGCCTGAAAGTGTTGATACTAACCTTGTAGAGTTAAAAGAAAAGATCAAAGGTGCAATTCCAGTAGGTGCTGACCTTCATGGGGATATTATTGAAGAACCTATCGCTTTCGGGTTGAAGGCTCTTATCGTCACTTTAATTGTTAATGACAGAGAAGGTGGAACCGAAGCTGTAGAAGAGGCTTTCGCAAAAGTCCCAGGCGTCGAAAACATCCAGGTTCTGGAACTCTATCGCTTCTAAACAAAAAAAACGGCCAATATTCCCGGATAAATCATTTTTATATAATCCCTTTCCTTAAAGGGCTCGTAGATCAGGGGAAGATCGTTACGTTCGCAACGTAAAGGCCACGGGTTCAAATCCCGTCGAGTCCATTTGAAAATCCTTAATAGTTCTAACAAACACTACCTTTGTACTTTGTGTACACTTGTTCACAAAGTGTTAGCTGGATCAAAAAAATTCGCTTAATATCAAAATTTTGGTGGTGAGTACATACACCATTTCAAATAACGTGGTAAGATCGCGCCACTGCTCTGGTTATAAAAGAAACATTTTTAATCAAATATTTTCATTTACTTACGTGATTTTCTTTTTTCCTAGTTTACCTGATTTTCAATATAGCTTTTAATGCCATTTGGAGTTGTACAACCATAAAGAGCTCGAATGCGATCTCCATCACTCCACAGCTTATCATCGATATCTTTTTTAATTACATAGATTCTTTAAAGATTTTTATCGCTGTGATATTTTGTATAACCTGCATCACTTTTGATATATAATATTTTGGTTCAGCACTAACGAAAAGATATACATGATCACCATCATTGCCGGTTGCATCAAACTCAAAATAGTATCTTTTACCAATGTCAATGTAGATGTTTTTTTAAACAATGGATGATATCACTGCCGAAGATAGTTTTTTTACGATACTCACCAAAAAAATATATAGTGTCTTATTTTTATAGACACAACGATTTCCATCACATGGTTCCATTTATAAAATTCAAAG
This sequence comes from Methanosarcina sp., assembly GCA_003157235.1. Taxonomy (GTDB): domain Archaea; phylum Halobacteriota; class Methanosarcinia; order Methanosarcinales; family Methanosarcinaceae; genus Methanosarcina. The sequence goes on along the minus strand of PMJC01000380.1, from coordinate 15,272 downwards.
GTAGCTTGAAATATAAATCAGTTAGTTAATAATGGTTCTATGGGAAGTTTTCTATCCCCTCAACACGCTGTGGGTATTCTACTGAAATAAAGTTTGAGGTGTCTCTACTCATTTTTGTCGCAAGAACTAATGGTCACCTTAGCAACATTATTAGTAAAAAATCGGCTAAAGTATAATTAAATTGATATAATTGTTAAAAGTATATTAATATCTCGATATATTTGAGATAATTAGATATTTTAAAAATGCAAAGTATACATCAAATAAATTATGTACTCCCATATTTCAAGCGCATATTCCTAAGTCTACAAATCTGTCATTTCAGATGGTTATGTGCTGAAATTCCAGCATTTAGTTCATTTGTTGAAGTTTGATGGTATCATTCTATATCAACGGAAACTTATGCACCTGAAAAAGCGGAAATTTTGATGAATAGTTATCAGATTGATGGGAATAGTTCAAAATTTAGTTATGGTTTTTAAATTCCATCATGTAGAATGGAGGAAATTATGAAAACTTATAATATTCCAGAGATTTCCAATAATGTTTTTAGTGTTGGGGCAAAAGACTTGACCCGCAGGATGTTTGATGCTTTAATTCCTCTGCCAGATGGCACGAGCTACAACTCATACCTCGTGAAAGGTGAACAGAGAACAGCTCTAATAGATACAGTGAATCCGGGTTTTGAAGAGGAACTCGAAGCAAAAATCAATATGATATCAGATCTGGAAAAGCTTGATTACTTGATTATGAATCATGCAGAACCGGACCACAGCAATGCGATCAGATTTATCCTAGAAAAAGCTCCAAATGCCTTATTTATCACAACCGAAAAAGGAGTAAATATGGCCAGGCTCTATCATGAGCTGCCTGAAGCCCGGATCAAAATAGTTGCTGGCGGAGACAACCTTGATTTGGGTGGAAAGACTCTCCGTTTTATAGAAGCACCCTGGCTTCATTGGCCTGAGACGATGTTTACATACCTACCTGAAGATAAAGTTCTTTTCCCGTGCGATTTTTTCGGAGCCCACACAGCCCAGGGAATCTATGATGAAGATATCGAAGATCTTATTCCTTTTGCAAAACGCTATTATGGAGAAATAATTATGCCCTTCGGGAAAATGGGGGTAAAAGCTCTTGAAAAAATAAAGAATCTTGATATAAAAATTATTGCGCCTAGCCATGGGCCGATTTATACAAATCCAAACCGTATTATGGGCCCGTATGTTAAATGGACTGCAGGAGAAACAGAGAATAAAGCTCTTATCGTCTATGTTAGTATGTGGAGATCCACTCTAGATATGGTTCGGACAATTGCAGAGACCCTTCTTAAAGAAGGGGTAGATGTTAAAATGTATGATCTTGCAATCTCAGATATTGGAGATGTTGCAAGGGAGCTAGTTGATTCCCGTGCTATTATTATTGGAGCGCCTACCGTTCTTGGAGGTATGCATCCGCTTGCCCTTTACGGTACTTACCTAGTAAAAGCTCTCAATCCACCAGCAAAGTATGGTGTTGTACTCGGGTCCTTTGGATGGGGTGGAGGAGCGGTCAAACAAGCCGAAGAGATTCTTATCCCTTTAAAAATGGAGGTTGTGGGAAACCTCCAAGTGAGAGGTAGAGCAAGCGATGAAGATTTAAAAAATGTTGAGAAAATAGGTCGAGAGCTGGCTCAGAAAATGAAAACATAACTTGAAGAATTACTTCATTAAGAAGTTAAAAAATAATAGGTTATTCCTTTGGATCCTTTCAGTCTAGTCAGAGACATCTAATCTGGCTGAGAAGTTTCAAGAGAATTTCTAAAAAATCCAATATTTGATTGGGTGGTTGTAAAGAGTATTTCGATAAATCCCATATTTTGTAGTATTATTATAAATGGAATATAAATTACTTTTGAAAATCAGAGTTTTATCGAGATCCTCTTAAATATTTTCTTGGCTTTATTATAAGCCCTGGATGACTTAAATCTGTTAATCTGTCGGACATTTAATGTACTTAATCAACCCTTTGGGCAATCGACTATTTGCGGATCGCTCTTTTTATCTCTATCTTTGGCAGCGTGAAATTTGATTTATACTTGTTATAATTCCAATATCCTCTTCTGTGTGAGTGGGAAACATCGAAGTTTTGACAATGTGGCCATCTTTTATAATTCGAGGTTCTAGTCCCTGATCTTAATTTAATTTTCTCACAATTTTAAGTTTGGTGGCTGGGTCAAGATTTTACCATACTCTGTGCTTTTAGTTGTTATCTCATTAATCCCCAAGCTGTTAACTGCTTTTTGATACCTCTTATCTCATCGTCAGAAAAAGCGAGCCCCTGGTAATGGCGCATTGAAGTAAGTGAATCGTGTCCCTGGCGCAAGCACACGGTGGATTCAATAACTCCGGCGGCTATCATCCATGACTCTATAGTTTTCCTTGTAGTTTTAGCTGAAAACCCATATGGGTTGATGCCTGCATTCATAGCCCATCTTTGGACATTCTTATTCCATGTAGGCTCTAGAGGCGGTCTTTTCCCTTCCCAAAAATCTCTGAGAATGTAGTTAAACATGCTAGGTAGTGGATGGATAGTTCTTTCAAGCTGTCTTCTTTTATGTTTCCTCTGAGCTCCTTCAGGTAGGTGGATTATATTTCGCTTATCATTATACCATTCTCTGTGGTCGTAAAGCCTAAGCATCTCAGCATATCGCATACCTGTGATTAAAAGGATGTCTAGTACTGCTTTATGGGAGTCTTTCGGGATTGTAGCTTTTAAGGTTTCGTAATCCTTCGGTATCAAGATCCTAATATCCCTTACGTATAGATGTAGTGCCTCTGGATCTTTTATGTATCCTGACATTTTGTATTTTTCCATAAGGAATCTCCAACCGAGAATATGCATAGATTATATTTTAACATATGTATTCTGATGATAGTGTAGAAATTACTCGAAATGTTCCAAGAATTCAAGAGAATGAGCAGGTTTAATTTAAAAACCTTTGTCCTTTTTGCATTATTTTACAGCTATCGTACTGGAATATGAAACAGCGATTTTCAAGGAATCGTATCTGTATGATTTAATACTAGATCACATGAGAAGCATGAAGTAGAATACTATCATAGCTGGAAGAATAGAGTTAAAGATTGATATAATAGTGAAGGATACTAATTCATATACGAGTCGGAAAATCACTACAATTAGTATTCGAAGTTGTGCATAAAATTCGTTAACCGATGACAAATGGCATGGAATTATCATTTGCTAAAAATAAAGATTATAGTGAGACCTGATACAAGATTGATCAGAATAAATCAATTAATCTCTTACAATTTAGCCCAGTTTCCGCAGAAGTATATTAAAGCGCCAACAATTATATCAATAATAAGTAGCTTAAGAATTTATATTGACTTCAAATAATAATCTTGGGCGAATAGGCAAATAAATTATACATCTGTGTACATCTGCTGAATATGGGTTTTTACTTTGCAGCGAGTTTTTTTGCAATTTGGGCTACGTGTCTGCCCTGATACCGTGCCATTGCAAGTTTATTTTTAGAAGGCTGGCGTCTTCCGTCTCCTCCTACAATTGTTGAAACTCCATACGGGCTGCCACCCGTTATTTCGTCCATTCTTTTCTGCCGCTTTTCGAAATAAGGGAGCCCGACAATAACCATCCCAAGATGAAACAATGTAACATGAAATGAGAGTATTGTGGATTCCTGGCCTCCATGCTGCGTTCCACTTGAAGTGAAGACGCTTCCTATCTTCCCTACGAAAGCATCTCTACTCCATAGCTCTCCGAAACCATCAAGGACTGTGCGCATCTCAGCAGTCATCATTCCGTATCGTGTAGGTGTTCCAAATATTAATGCATCTGCTCCAGCCAGTACATCCTCATACTTGTCCCTTGTCAGCACAGGTATATGTGCAAAAAACTTTTTTGTTTCGATTGCTCTCATTTTCTCCAGAACATCGTTAGGCAGAGTCTCAGGGACCTGATAAATTTCTACCTTTGCTCCTTCTACTTCTCTTGCCCCTTCAGCTATAGCCTCTGCCATCCTGTAAATGTGGCCATAAATACTGTGAAATATCACGTTTACCTTAATCATCCAATCCCTCTTTAAAATTAATTTAGATACTATATCTTCTAGTTGATACTATATCTTCTATTTATAATTAAATATCGTTTTTAGATCATCCTACTTTCGGTATGTGCTTGATATACTCTATGAATCCAATAAGTGACATGAGCTCCACGAGTTATAGATCAACGATGTTTTTATTTCGTGTGGAAATAAGTAAATTCAGATATTTTGGCACAAAAACTATGCATTAAATAATTCAGTATAGAAAGATAATAGAAACAACAAAGCAGAACGAAATAATGTGAAATTCAATGCTTCTCCTTTACTTAATAAGTGTTGAGTTTTATTGTGAAAACTATAGAGGACTTTGGTAAACATATGCTTTTCACGTGTCGTTTGTGTATCATTTATAATCACATGAGAAATTCAGAGGTTTATCGAAATTCACAATGATCCTGGTTTCTCCAGAGATTGTTGTTTGCATTAGCTCCTAAACGATATTCTGATATTCTAGAAACTGCTGCTCTAGTGATTTAGTTTCTCTAAGATCAGCTCTATCAAGGTTTGACCCCACAAGATATCTCTTTTAAGGTTATCTCCATGAAGATTAGCTTTTGTCAAATAGGTTGGTTTTAAATTAGTTTCTCTAATGTTAGCTCTTTCAATGTTAGTCATAGAGAGATTAGCTTCTCTAAGGTTAGCCATAAAAAGATAAGCAATGACTATAAGACATCAGTTATTCACTGCTATTGTTATGGCCAAGGATTAAGATTCCATACATATAGGATATCCCTCCTGCGAGATCAGAGAGCTGCAGAATCTCAAGGATCTAGAATGATAGTAATCTTTCAAAAAAGAGCGTGCACAAAATTTAGTTAACTAGAGGATTTCGATAAACCCTATTTTTTGGCTGGTTATTTATAAAGCCTATATAAACAATTTGTTGAAATCGGTGGTTTATCGAAATTCCTGAATTTTCACCATTTTTTGCATTTTACTAGCCTATTAACAGAAGCAAAAAAATCTAATCGTAAGATTTGTAATACTTAAGTTTGCGTACACATAAAAAAAATTTTAAATGATCGTATTTGTGGTGGAACTTTATGTAGTTTAAATATTATATCAAAACTCAATTTTAGTATCTTTTGAGTATTACGTAAATCATGTTTTTGTGTTACTAAGTGCATGTTGTTAGGAAACAATAATTTTTGAAGAAATGTCTTTGCACTGAATTTAAAACAAACCTAAGAAGCTCACGCCATAACAGCAATGTTTTACCATATTATTTCTCTTTCACATCCTTTGCAAATTATATCTGCTGTATTTTTAGGGTTTTTTATACAGACCCCTCCATTTTTGCATGGAATTATAAGTTTTGTTCTAGCATTCACCAAATTGCTTTTATTCCTTTTTTTAACCATCTTTTCCCCTATTCTAACTCGTTAATTTGTTCTGCCAGATATTCAAGCTTCATCCAATTATACAAATTTTTCATAATACAATCACATTTAAAATACAAGCTAGACTAATTTTAGAATGTAAAAACAAATTATTTTATCATTAACTATTTTAATACGTTGTTTACCTTTTTTCTACATTAATGTCACAGCACAGCAACAGCTTATCAATACCACTTTCTAAATACTTAGTATTTAAAACAATGTTTTATATAGTGTATATTGTTAATATTAATCTCTTAATAACTCGGTAACTTGAGATTATTGACAGAAGTAATTTTTTGTTTGAGTATCTACTATTCTACTATCAGGTTTTAAAATAAAATTTGATACTTTTCTCAAGTAATATCTTATTCAAATTCATAGAAAGGTGCTTACCAATTAAAATATAATGTATAATATAATAAAAAAGTTATACTTACTTAGTTTTTTGACATTTAAAACGTCCCATATACCATACCTCAGTACAAGATAGTGGAAGAATCTTTGAAATAAATGAATTTCGAACGAGACAAGAAAAAATAATGTCAAATACAAAAATTCGCTGGAAAGACTTGGATGAAATTCCTTCGAAGAAAAAAGTAAATAGGAATCTCCTTAAGTATGTGACCATCTTGCAAAGTATGGCATTCCATCGTGATACGGACCATTGATATTATCTATGGCAACTTTTTTTGTGTCATAAGATGTGTGTATAAATTGCCCGTTTCCTATGTATATTCCTACATGAACGGAAAGCCAATATTTTTTGTCGTTTTTAGTGACATCCTTTTCCCAAAAAACCACATCTCCAGGAATGGGAGAGCTTATGTTAATATAATATGCATTATTTTTCATATTTGGCACAGTTTGTAAGACTATACTTTTGGCTCCGATTTGTTTGTATATTTGATATATTAAGTGAGAACAATCAATGCCCGATCTATCATTGCCTCCGTGAATGGATTCAACTCCAATCCAACTTTTTGCGGCTTCTACTACTGCAGATTCTGATATCCCTGCAGGAGCTGCTGTTCCTAAGGGTATAAACGCTATTATAATAACTACAATGAGTGAGACTATTACTTTTTGCTTATTTGTTTTCATTTTCTCTCAATCCCAGTATTTGGTTATTTTTATTTAAATTCTTTTCGAATTATAGGAAATTTGGATGAAAAGCCTAAATTTCGTCATAAGCTTATAAATGATGTATATCTTACATTAATAATAGTAATAAAATGGATATCAGTGATTTATTGATTTTATTCATATGTTTCAAATACTTTTTTGTATTTACTTGTTTAATCGATAGAAACTTGTAGATTCCTATTAGTTATGGAATGATCGAGTTATCAAAAACATAGGCAAAGATCGAAAAATATTTCCAAATTTTAAACAGTAAGGTCCTGCTCTATTATCTGGCTTATACACTTAACTCAAAAGAAGAAATAGGGTGAACAAGTCGTATCCTAACCAGGAATCAATGTTGAGACCGTTAGTCTCAATACTCATTGATGAAAATGAAGACTGGATAACTGGAAATAAGTGTATATCAATAGGACCAGTCCATAGTAATGGGAAAAAATATCTGATATTGGGCAACAATTAAAAAATATGTATATATAGGACAGATTTTACAGAAAATTATGCACTCTACCTTACTTGAGTAGTTATGGAAATTTGTTATTTCAGAGAATTTCAACAGAGCTCAAATTCAGGTAACGTTCTTTCATCAAACTTATTTGCCGTGTTGAATCTTTCCTGAACTTTTCGAATATTAGCTATAACTCCTGTTTTAACTTGATCATCTTTTTTATATTACTTATTTTTAATTCTAAAATTTCCGCTGCAAGCTGCAGTGTATTCAACTGAAATAAACCGTCAAAAATATTACTGTTTGAAACTTCATTCAGTAGTATGAAAAAAGCAGTAAAAAAGCAGCTGAACTCCTTAAAACATTCCGTATTTTAAACACGCCTATTTTCGTTATTAAACATTTGTCTAATAGACCAAATGCTACTTTCTTTATATCCGAAACTCAAGAAATAGATTTTCATTCAAGCATTAGTCTTCTTCCAGAAGAAGCTTTCATTGAAAAACATTTTCCTAACAGTTTTTTTCCATACAGAACTCCTTTCCAAACTGAAAGAAAAACATGCAACTAACCTTGTAATTTTTGAGGCAATGAGCCATATGTGTATAGACATGACCGTTAGGGTTGCAAAGGAACTTTGATTCACATGTACCCTGATTGACGATACCTGTGTAGCACACGACCTTAAGTTTAAAAACGAACTGATACCTATACATACTTTTTCATGCAACATTTGTGGTCGCGCTGGATGGTATATTTGAGATGTCGTGACGGTCGATAAGTACCTTTCCTGAAGCTTACTTTTTTGAGATATCCATTTTTGAAAGTGTTCATTTTTCTGATTCTAATTCATTTTCATCGGTCTAAATACAAAATAGTAAAAAATGGATAAAATTTCAAAATCCAGTGAAGTCGCTCTTTTCTTTTAACTGAACATTGACTTTTCTCTAAATTAGTTTCATCAGTTTGTTAATTTCATCGTCTAGAGTCACTATATAACTGTTTTTGACGTCCTTATTCCTATCATACTTTTAAAAATAAATCCTGATTATGATACTCTAGCTTCCAAGTCATGATTTTGGGTCTTGCTCACCAACTGTTGATGTTTTCTCATAGAATATTTTTAAAAAACCGTATTTATTTTTAAGTACATTTATACACAAAAAATTAAATATTGCTAACACGGGAAATGAGATATAAAAATCGGAGTCAAGACTCATAAAATACATTCTCTTTAGGACTAGCTCCATCTTACCTAATATCAAGCCTTAATCAAAGGACATAAAAACTTTTTCTTGACTCTTTTTGATGCATATTTTTTTGCATAATAAATATATTATATTCTTAACGTAAACTCTCCATTACCATTTTATTCACTAGTACTCCTAAATCACGAACTCAAAAGTATAGAAAAAAGAACGTCAAATTGATTATTAAACAAATAAGTTAATTTTCAGTTCAGTTTGCTTTTATATTTACAAGTTTGAAACTAACTATTGCCTGATTTTCACAAATTAAGGAAAGGGCTCACTGCTTCAGATATATATTTATAATGTACAAGAATGTATTCAGTATTTTTGATGGTAAATAAATATAAATAAATAATTAATTGAATAATAAATGGTTGAAGTACACTAAATTGAAAAACATATATGAAATAATATGGTAAAATATAGAAGCTAGCGTCAGGATTGGCTCTAAGACCTCTAGCTGCTGTTAATAGCACTACTTTTATCATCGCTGTGGCTTGTGTTTACTGCTGTAACCGCTAATGAAGCTACAACGAAAGCTATAGCAAAATAGTCATTGTCTTTTTAAATTTAATTTATTTTTACATCATTAAATTATATAGCCAAAGATACGCTTATGCCGTTAAAACAACTTAAAAAGATAGCCACATAACATTGATCATATGATTTTGTTAGCCAATGGAAAAGAAAGTCTAATAATGAGCAAACTGAAGTTATTTTTATCCCTGTACAAGATTATGGTGAAAAACGACGTTAGTGANNCGGATGAGATGCTTCCAAAAACGAATGGATCTCTCAAATCCTGAATGGGAAAGAGTTGTCATCTTCAGCAAAATCAATCTTTATTATTTTACTGGCACTATGCAGAAGGGAATGCTAATCATTCCGAAGAATGGAGAGGCAACATTCTGGGTGCGGAGAAGCTATGAAAGAGCTCTGAAAGAATCATTATTTCCTGGTATAGAGCTTATGAACAGTTTTCGTGATGCTTCAAACAACATAAGTGGGCTTCCAGATACTGTATATCTGGAAACTGAAGTAGTTCCTCTAGCTTTATATCATAGATTTCAAAAATATTTTCCTTTTAAGAACGTTAAATCTATCGATACTCAAATTGCCGCTGTCAGAGCTGTAAAAAGCAAATATGAGCTATCTCAGATGAGAGAAGCTGGCAGAATTCATCAACAAATGCTGGAAAACATTTTGCCAGAGATGCTGCATGAAGGAATGAGGGAAGTAGACCTGGCAATCGAACTTTTTTCAGTTATGGTTGAGAAAGGACATGATGGATTATGCCGTTTTGGGATGTTTGATACTGAGATGTTCCTAGGAAATGTCTGTTTTGGCGAAAGCTCAATTTACCCATCTTATTTTAATGGCCCGGGAGGAAATTACGGGATGAGCCCGGCAGTGCCACTTATAGGAAGCTGGTACCGGAGACTACAAAACGGTGATCTGGTCTTTATTGACATTGGATGCGCAGTTGAAGGTTACAACACGGATAAAACAACTACATACATGTTCGGTTCTTCCATTCCCAGTTATGTTAAAGATATTCACGATAAATGCGTGGAGATACAAAATGAAGCTGCAACAATGTGAAGACCTGGAGCCATCCCTTCTAAAATATACAATACCATAATGTGTAATCTCGATAAGGAATTTTTGCAAAATTTCATGGGTTTTGGGAACAGAAAAGTAAAATTCCTCGGTCATGGGGTTGGATTACAAATCGATGAACTACCTGTAATTGCAGAAGGTTTTGATGAACCTCTTCAAGAAGATATGGTATTTGCTCTAGAACCTAAAAAAGGAATTGAAAATATAGGAATGGTAGGAATTGAAAATACATTTATAGTCACTTCCAAGGGTGGAGAGTGTATTACAGGAGATAACCCAGGTTTAATTCCTATATTTTATTAAGATTCTCAAATTAGCTCTTGAAATTTCTAATCTAATTTGGCAATGGTCTCTTTGAAAGTATCTCCCAAATGAATTCTGGTCTATAACTCTATTTTTAACCCACCCTTTTACTACAAAAATGGAACTATGTCAATCAAACTGTTGTGTCCATAAAATGAGATATCACATGTTTCTTTGTATGAAGTATCGTAAAAATTTCTTTTAGACAATGCTATCATCAACTATTTGAGATATATATTCTTTGAAATTGGTAAAAGGCATTGCTTTGAGTTTGATGTGATCAAGACTGATGATCATCATGTGCTTCTTTTCGTTGGTCCATAACCAAAATATTCTCCTTCAAGAGTGATACGATATATAAGGCATCACAGCAAGAAAAATCTTTCAAAAATACTATGAGATTAAAAAACAGTTATTGTTTAGTGAACTGTGTGATGATGTAGATTAGATCGGAATTTTTGGTGACGGTACTACTTCCAATTTAATTAAAAACTATACGAATAATCACAGAAACTAGTAGGGAAAAAGTTATAAGCAAATGAAAATATTTGACATTAACTAATTCTTTTATATCCAGAGTGATAACGAGAACATACTCTCCTGCTTGCAGCGGGTAGATTCTCGCTACCGTAACTTTGATTAAAACATTCTATTTTTTTCAAATAATTTAATTTTCCAGAACATTTCAAACGACTCCTGGAACAAAAGCATTAAATCTGAAGTTGAGTATTTTTGTGATTAAGTTAGCCAGCAACATATGAGATGGATTTACAATGCCAGTAATCACCTTGCAGTATGAAGACCTCGAAAAGCTCACAGGAATAGATAGGGAAAACATCATAAAAAGAGTGCCAATGATAGGGGCAGATATTGAAAGGATTGAAGATAAATACATAGATATCGAATTCTTTCCGGACAGACCTGATCTTTATAGTGTTGAAGGAATAGCTAGAGCAATACGGGGTTTTCTGGATCTTGAGACAGGACTTCCCGAATATAAGGTAAAGCCTTACAAGATTTCGATATCTATCAGTGAGGACATCCTAAAAATCAGACCTTTTCTGGGGTGTGCGGTCATCAGGGGAATAAAGTTTACATCTTCTTCGATAAAGTCCCTTATGGATCTGCAGGAAGATCTTCACTGGGGTCCTGGGAAAAACAGAAAAAAAGTTTCAATTGGAGTACACGATCTTTCAAATTTGAAGCCTCCTTTTCGCTACATGGCAGCTGATCCAAGTTTAAAGTTCGTGCCTCTTGATTACACTGAAAAGATGAGCATGAACGAAATTCTGGAAAAACACCCTAAAGGCAAAACTTTTGCCCATTTAGTGAAGGGTTTTAAAAAGTACCCAATCTTACTGGATGCAAATGACAATGTACTATCTTTCCCACCTATCATTAACGGGACAATTACGAGTGTGACCGAAAACACAACCGATATTTTTATCGATGTTACAGGACTTGGGAAAACTGTATACACTACTTTAAACATTGTTGTCACAGCCCTTGCTGAACGTGGTGGCCAGATAGAATTCGTAAGGGTCCTCACTCACGATGGCAAAACATTTGTATTACCTAACCTGGAGCCAAATACCAGGTTTCTTACAAAGAGTGAGGTTAAATCCCTACTCGGAATGGAACTTTCCATAGGAGACATCATTAAGCACCTTTCAAGGATGCGTTTTGGAGCACAGGCCCTTGACGAAGAGACCGTTGAGGTAAAAGTGCCTGCCTACAGAGCTGACATACTGCACAACTATGACATGATCGAGGATATTGCTAAGGGTTATGGATATGAAAATATCAAAGTAAGGATTCCTGAAACCTATACGGCAGGAAAATCTCATCCAGTTTCTTTATTGCGTTCTAATGTAAACGAAATTATGGTGGGGCTGGGGTACTACGAGGTAATGCCTTTTACGCTTACAAGCGAAAAGATCAACTTTGAGAATATGCGCAGACAGCGGACGGAAGACGTTACTTACGTACTTCACCCGATAAGTGAAGAGCAGACTATTCTCAGGACAACATTACTTCCTACACTGATTGATATCCTTGCCTTAAACCGGCATAGGGTACTCCCCCAGAAGATTTTCGAGTTCGGTGAGGTTTTAAGAAGTGAAAATACCTTCCAGCATGTAGCTGCAGTCTCGATTCACCCACAGGCAAACTTCACCGAAATTTATGAAGTTGTAGATGCCCTCATGAGGGAGATGATGCTTCCCTATGAGGTAAAAGAATCAAAAGACATGGCTTTCCTCGAAGGCAGGCGGGCTGATGTGTATGCAAAAGGAAAAAATATCGGAGTCTTTGGAGAATTACACACTGAAGTCATAAACAACTTTGCTCTCGGGTATGCAGTTGTAGGATTTGAGCTTGATTTCAATGATTTTATAGTTCAAGAGTGAACTAGCACTAAGCTGAAGACTAAGTAGCTTCTTGGTTCATTCCTTCTCTTCTGAGAACAAGTTCCAAGGCCCATCCCTCACATTCCATGGGTGTCAGATTCCAATTAGATTTTGATCAATAGAGAGAATGTTTTGATGTTAATTACAGCATTAATGCCGCTATCATGTTTTGTTTTGCTATCAAGACATTTCCATTCTCTATCTTTTAGTTTTAGCTCAGAGTTATGGTATCCACAAATATGACAGATCTTAGATGATGGTTCAAATTTACTTTTTAAAAGAATAGTTTTTCTTGACCACTCTGAATTTATACTCTAATTTTGTTACAAAACTACTCCAGCCAAATCATCTATAGCCTATGTTAAATGGTGATTCTTAATCATGCCTTTAACATTCAGAGTTCCAACAACTTTTGCATCAAATCGGAGTATTTACTTTATTGATACCTTGTTACAGATTAATAATTGATATTTATTATGATATTAATAATTTATATTTATTATGATATTAACTTTCCACAGATGTACATACGAATGCTATCTATTTTCGTAATATTGCAGCACTTAAAATTTAATCCAACTCTCTATGAATCAATATAAGACAAATAGGCAGACAAAATATATATCTGTGCACATCTGCTAATATCGTGTAATGAATATTAATTACAGTAGATTTCGAGAAACTCCAGTTTTTGGCTGGTTGTTGATAAAGGGTATATAAACAATTTGTTTAACTTGGAATTTTATNNATGAGGTTCGGAATTGAATTTGTGCCGAGCGATCCTACCTTGAAGATCGCATATTATGCAAAGCTCGCAGAACAACAGGGATTTGAATATATATGGATCACTGATCATTACAATAACCGCGATGTATATTCGAATCTCACCGTCATTGCTCTGAACACTAACAATATTAAAATCGGTTCCGGTGTTACAAACTCCTATACTAGAAACCCTGCGATTACCGCATCCAGCATTGCTTCTATTGCCGAAATTTCAGGTGGCAGGGCAGTTCTAGGCCTCGGGCCCGGCGATAAGTCAACATTTGATGTCATGGGTATTAAATGGGAAAAGCCTCTGGTTACCACCAAAGAAGCAATACAAGCAATCCGAAGTTTACATGAAGGCAAAAAGGTCTATATGGACGGAGAAACAATCAAATTAGCAGGTGCAAGACTTGCTTTCAATGCTGGGAAAATCCCAATTTACTTAGGTGCCCAGGGTCCCAAGATGCTCGAACTTGCCGGTGAAATTGCAGATGGAGTCCTTATCAATGCTTCTCATCCAAAAGACTTTGAGGTAGCTGTGGAACAGATAAGGAAAGGCGTAGATAAAGTTGGCCATGACCTAAGTGAAGTCGATATTACCGCATACACCTGTTTCTCAGTTGATCCTGATCCTGTGAAGGCAGTTAATGCTGCAAAAGTGATTGTCGCTTTCATAGTTGCAGGTTCTTCTGACATCGTCCTCGAACGCCATAAAATCCCAATTGAAGCCAAGAGCCAAATAAGTGCAGCCATAGCCAAGGCAGATTTTGGAACCCTAATGAGTGAGCTTGTTACCTCTCAGATGATAGAAGCTTTTGCTATCTGTGGAACTCCAGAAGACTGCATGAAGAGCATTAATGATCTCGAAGCAATTGGAGTAACACAAGTCGTAGCCGGATCTCCGATAGGTCCTGATAAAGAAAAAGCAATAAAACTTATAGGTAAAGAGATCATTGCAAAGATGTAATTTTTATTACATAAGACATGAATATTTTTAACTTTCTCGTTATATTTCCTAAAAAATCTTATCTTAAGGCAAGTACATCAAAGCATCGGAGGTAACCAATTACCACCAAAAATTGCAGAAGTCATTAAACATGACGTGTGCGTAGCCTGCGGACATGCAAAGCCGTGTGCCCAATGAGAGCTGTTACTATAAAGAAGGTGGCAGAAATTCGAGATCCAAAATATCTGAGTTTGTACAATAAAGGAGCTGGGGGTCAGGTTTATGAAGGTTGTTTAATATGTAGTCGAGTCTGTCCTGTAACCGATAGTTTCATCGAGAGCGAACTTGAAAACGTGCACAAATTTTTTGTAGCTAAATTCAAGGGCAACATCGACAGCCAGGACGGAGGAGTATAGCTAGCGTTATCCTTGAAATCTTTCTCAAGCTAGATGAAATTGACTACGAAGTTGGATTTAGAAGAAACGATAAATTGGAACCAGAGGTAATTTTACTTACGAGTGCGGAAGATGTAAAAAGGACAAGGGAGCAAAATACACCTCAGATCCGGTGATTGCAGCCTTAGTGGGCGTTTTTGAAAAATACGAAAAGATTGCAGTTATAGGAATTCCCTGTCAGGTTCACTCTGCATGGTTGAAACGAGACAAGGTAAATGAAAAAATAGTGCTAGTTATTGAATTACTCCGTATGGAAAGTTTCTATCGTGATGTCATGCTTGAAAAGATTAGCCCCGATATTATGAAAGTCAAGCTTGAAGATGTAAAGAAAACGGAGTTCAACAAGGGTAAATTTTGGGTCTACATCAATGATGGTGAAATTCACTCAGTGCCGATTAAATATGTATCCAAATATTCCCTAAATCC
>PMJC01000373.1 GCA_003157235.1 Methanosarcina sp. | reverse complement strand
CAATGTTGATGCTGATATCATGAAAGTCGGGCACCATGGCAGCAGGACAGCAAGTGGAGCTCCTTTTATTAGTGCAGTAAGTCCCGATATAAGCGTTATCGAATTTAGTGCGGGAAATGACTACGGACATCCGCATCAAAATACTCTAGATAGATTGCATCAGGTTTCCAAGGTATATCGAACCGACTTGGACAGCACAATCACTGTAACAACAGATGGATCTTCCTATTCAGTGAGCACGGAGAATTGATGTTATGGAAAGCTTCACAGTTACTCTCGATAGAATTGGAGTAGGTATTGCAGTATTGCTTGTAAGGGATGAAGAAGAAATTAATATCAATATCCCTCTCATTTTATTGCCTTCTGGAAGTAAGGAAGACGACATTCTAGATATTGTCATCACTAGGGATGTGCAAAAGACAGAGGCCGCAAAAGAAAGAGTTTCGACACTGCTTGAGAAGCTTAAAAACAAGAATTGAGACTAATGAAAGTTATGGGTGGGAGACCACCACACTCGGATTTTAGATGAGGGACATGAATAACCAAACATTTCCCAAAATTAGTGCAGACCCAGAGACCAAAGAGTCTGCAGAAACAAGTGAAAGTCGGAACTATTTAAAAATCATGCAATGCCCGCCCCTGATCTTTTACCTAGCAACTTACGACTAAAAAATTTTATAAGACATAATAATCTAATCGCTGAAATACCTGTCTAAAAGGTATGCAGGTAATTACGACATACTTCCAAGCTTTAGAAAATTGGAATAATGAGATTATGTAAAAGGTGCAGGTTTAAACTATCTTTGGCTTTGGGAGATATATATAAAAGAATATCAAATTTAATCTCAAAGTTGCCGCAACTAAGTTGAGTGGATATAACCTGTATTTTTCTGTTTTGAATTTTCTCTCAATAAACTTGCTAACTGAAATTTAAATATATAAAAGTATAACTAAATAATTTAGTCATTTTTCGGTTTTTTGGGTACGTTCTTGCATATCGATAAAACCTCATCTATATTAACAATGTTAAATGTTTGAGGCACTCAATTTAAGCTTCTTATGAGCTCTGAGTCATTAAACTTCAATTTCTAGTTTACTTTCAATTTCCAGTCTTCGATTTCAATCTATAAGCATCTATTTCTATTCTAATTCTTTAACACGGGGAATTAACCAAATATTTAATAAAGTTGGAAGTTCAAATGGTAAGGATAAGAAGGACATAGTGTTAAAAAACATAATAAAGTATAAAAAAATTGAAATTATTTATAAAAACTGAGGATATGCCCCTATCATTTTAGATGCATATAAGAGGTTTTTTATTGCCTTGCCAGTAAAAAAATGTTTTGAAGCTTGAAATTGGGTACAGTATGATAAAAATTAGACTGACTTCCAAATATCTAGATATCATAAAATTTTATCTATGCCAGGCTCACTACATAGATTTTCTTATTCACTAAAATGTGGGAAACTGGGATCAAAAATTTACAAATTCTAAAAAAAATGTCAGTTTATAGTAGCTTCTATGCTTCTATTATCAAGTATATACAAAAAAATGGATCTATATATTGAATTTCAGCTAAATTATAAATCTAGAAGAAAAAATACAAAGCGACATCAACTTTTTATTTCTTGACTCGTGATTCAGTGAATGGAGATTTTACCTTCATAATTGAAGCATTGGATAGAGAAATGAACCATATTTTAGGTGATGGATGGAAAGTAAAATTTCACGGCAGGTATGGGGATATAACAACCCAATGGAAATCGAAAGAAAAAAAAGCTAGAAAAAGTGCTCAAAAAAAATATTAGTTACATAAATCATTATTTGCAGCTTAAAGACCCGAAAATCTGTGAACTGCTGGCAAAAGCAGATTTAGTTATGATTTTACTTTCAGTTATCATGATTGTTCAGGATTCAGGAACTGAATGCTCCAACCTTTCAGTTTATATAACCTTAACACAGGAGAAGAAATTGATATCTCTAAATCCCCCTAAACATGATGGATACAAATCTTTTCAGCCAGATGTATCTAGACTTCAAGCAAGCATTGGAACTCACAGAAAAGCTTATCTTTACAGTTGAAAGTCACCGAAGAGCGCTTACCATCATCTTACATAAGACATCTATGCAGGAGATCTGCCTGAGATCTCATATAACAATTTTGCAATATTTTGGCCAAAAGGGTATCTAGATGGCATCTAGAACTCAGACCTTCTTCTAATGGAAGAAAAATTACGAATACTACAGACATAAAGAGTCAAAAGAATAAGTTCAAGGAAAAAGTATGATCTACAATAAATATAATCTGCCTTAAAAAAGAAGATTATTTAATTGGTAAGTAATTTGGATATAAAAATTTATGATTATGTGGGGATGTATGGGAACTGTCAGAAAATATTCAGAGGAATTTACTCAAAACTTTGACATAATTCTCAGTTTTATGGGAATTGGTTTAGGATTATTGATTATTTTTTTATATTATCTAGTCAAGTTAAACCAAAAAGATATTGGGCTTGCTATTTTATCTTCCTGTTTAATATATACCCTCTTTAGAAAGAAATTTAAAAATGAGGCTTGCATATCTTTAGGAAAAGATAGACTAAAAAATGTTTTGAATCTCTCATTTTATATCTTTTTCCTTATATGCATATTAATATACAGCATGAATATGTATTATAGACCTATATCTTATTTTATACTAATATGCATCCTAGCAGGCATTATAGCCTCCGAAATTCTTTATGTTAGAGATGGAGATAGGGTAAACTCTATATTGTTGCAGATATTGTTGCTTTCAATTCTCATAAGAGCCGGGATTTTTTATAATTTTCCGAGTCTCATGGGTTATGATGCCTATTTTCATGCAAATATGGCACGTATAATTACTAATACTGGATTTATTGCTCCTTTTCAAATAAGTGATAAGTATTTC
>PMJC01000035.1:449-5015 GCA_003157235.1 Methanosarcina sp. | reverse complement strand
CGTTGTTGAACTCATGCTTCGCTCTATCAGTTATCGCGGACCTGATGAAAGCGGAATATACTATTCCCCTTTTGCAACTTTAGGCAATGTCAGATTGAGTATAATTGATATTGAAGGAGGACAACAGCCATTATCTGATTTTTCCAGAAGATTCTGGATCGTTTTTAATGGTGAGATCTTTAATTATAAAGAACTCCGGGAAGATCTCGAGAAAAAAGGAAATATATTCAAAACAAACTCAGATACTGAGGTTCTTGTTCAGCTCTATGCAGTTTATGGTAAAAAATGTCTTAACCAGTTAAATGGACAATTTTCTTTTGCTATCTGGGATAAAAGCGAAGAAGAGCTATTCGTAGCCAGAGATAGGGTTGGAATTCGTCCTTTTTTTTACAATTTTAAAGATGGAGTCTTCTCATTCGCTTCAGAAATAAAAGCCCTTTTTCAGCAAAACAGGATCACCCGGGAACTGTCCACTGAAAATATATCAGAGGTCTATACCTTCTGGACCGCAATTACTCCAAATACTGCATTTAAAGGTATTTATGAATTGGCTCCCGGGCATTCTGCAACCTTTAGCCGGAAAGGATTAATGATAGAAAAGTTTTGGTCATTAAGTTTCTATAAACCCGAATCAAAACTTTCCTTTCAGGATGCGGTGGACCATTTTCATGAGTTGTTTTCTGACGCGGTTAGAATCCGTTTGAGAGCAGATGTAGAGGTTGCAGCTTATTTAAGCGGAGGAATCGACTCAAGTGCCACCGTGGCATATATAAAAGATATCGAACCTGGAATACTCAATACATTTTCTATAGGTTTTGATGAGAAAGATTTTGATGAAAGTGACTACCAGAATGAGGCTGCAAAGTATTTTAATACGACTCATAAATCTATGATCTGTTCCTCAAAAAATATTTCTGATTCATTCCCCCGGGTTATCTGGCATTCTGAAACACCTATACTTCGTACTGCACCGGCACCAATGCTCCTTCTTTCTCAACTGGTCAGAGCAAATAATATTAAAGTGGTTGTTACTGGTGAGGGATCAGATGAAATTCTTGCCGGCTATGATATTTTCAAAGAGGCAAAAATAAAAAGATTCTGGGCTTCACAGCCCAACTCAAAGATCAGGCCATTACTTTTAAAAAAATTATATCCCTATCTGAGCCAGATGAAAGATGTAAATCCTAAAATGCTCAGCCTGTTTTACGGATATAAACTGGAGGATACTGACAATCCATTCTATTCTCATCTCCTGAGGTGGAATAATTCCAATCATATAAAGAAGCACTTTTCAGAAAACACAAAAGAAATTCTTAAAGATTATTCTGTTTTAAGCGATTTGGAAAAAAGACTGCCTGAAAACTTCGACTCTTGGGACCAATTGGCAAAATCAGAATGGCTCGAAACAACAGTTTTTATGTCGGGTTACCTTCTTTCTTCTCAGGGAGACCGGATGGCAATGGCAAACTCTGTTGAAGGAAGATACCCATTTTTGGATTACCGTGTAATAGAGTTTTGCTCCTCATTACCAGCAGATTATAAACTAAAGGGACTAAACGAAAAGTATTTGTTAAAAAAGCTCTTGAACAACCGAATCCCTGATAAAATACTTAAAAGATCGAAACAGGCTTATAGAGCACCCATCAAAAGTGTCTTTTTGTCAAAAGAATCTCCTGAGTATGTTAAAAACATGCTTTCTGATAATTACTTCAGGAAAGTCAATATTTTCAATTTTGATTCTATAGCAGGGTTAATTTCAAAAATAGAAAAAACAGGTGCCTCTTCTGAAATTGATAACATGGTTCTAAGTTCAGTAATCTCAACTCATTTGCTTTATTCTCAATTCATTGAAAATAAAAATGAAGAGTTTAAAACAGCTGAGTTAAGAAATCTTAAAATAGTTAATGATATCTAGACATACTAATTATCGTAATGATGAACCATTGAGTTTTAAAAAACAAGAAAAAACAACCATAAAGTGAGCCATTTAGACACAAAAACTTATATATCTGTACAAAAAGGCATTTGAGTCTGTAACCTCGCGAGTCCCGTCTTCTTATTTTTTGTTATATTAATTTAGAATTAACTTATTATGAGCCCAAAAAAACCGTTTTCAAAAGATAGTATTCTACTAACTGATGTAGAAGCAGTAGCTAACGAAATAATCAGGAAGCTGCAACAAGATGTCCTGCACAATATTAAAAGATTAGGAGCGGTTGTAGGTATAAGCGGAGGCATCGACTCATCAGTTTGCCTGGCTCTTTCTGCAAAGGCTTTTGGTCCTGCAAAAGTCCTTGGAATAATGATGCCTGAAAAAGATTCCAGTCTCGAAAGTGAAAAATTTGCTAAAGAACTTGCGTTAAAATTTGGAGTAAATGCGATTAAAGAAGATATTACTCCTGCAGTTGCCGGATTCAAATGCTATGAGAGACGGGATGAAGCAGTCAGAAGGGTATTCCCTGAGTACAATCCAAAAACGCATAAAATGAAAATAGGGATAAAGAAAAGTGGATTATCAAGTAACCTCCCTCCTGTTTTTACCCTCACAATTATTGACAACAAAGGAAATAATGAGGACAAGATACTGCCGGTTAAAGAGTATCTCCAGATTGTAGCTGCATCCAATTTCAAACAGAGATCAAGAATGGCAACATTATATTACCATGCAGAATCACTTCACTATGCTGTAATCGGAACACCCAATAAACATGAACAGGAACAAGGCTTCTTTGTAAAATATGGCGATGGAGGAGCAGACGTTATGCCAATCGGAAATCTATATAAAACTCAGGTNNGATACGTATTCAGCTGAGCAAACCCAGGAAGAATTTTTCTTTCAGCTGCCTTTCGGATTGATGGACAGGTACTGGTATGGATTTGAGAATGGCTATTCCGCTAAAGAAGTTGCTAAAGAAATGGGAGAATCGGAAGAACAGGTATTAGCTCTGTTTAATAATTTTGAGAGAAAGAAAAGAACCACCGAATATTTAAGGATGGCTCCTATCAGAGATTATTTTGGAAATTAGTTTAATCTGACAAAGGTTGCAGGTTCAGGTCTGTTGTTCTCTAAAATTTAAATACTAAACTATTACAAATCACAGTATGAATGCAATTGATTACTTTTTTGAAAAAACTGCTGACCTTGATAAACAATTTCTGATAGGAAAAGAAGAAATCTCGTTTAAACAACTTTATAACTCTTCGCTTAACCTGGCATCCTGGATAGAAGAGGAGGTTGGCCGGAATAAACTTATTATGCTTCTTTCGGTAAACAATTTATTCTTTATAACATCATACCTTGCTATTATTAAATCAGGGAATATTTGTATTCCGCTTGATCCGAATATCGAAAAAGAGAATTTCAATTACATCAAAGAACTGACAAATCCGGTACTGATATTTGTTAGAAAAGATAATGAGATCAGGCTTGGACTGCAATCTGATAAGTGTATATTGCCTGATACTATTAATGAGTGCAAGCCAATAGGTAAAAAACAGATTGATAATATCTTCGACAAAGAAAACTGCGCTGAGATTATTTTCACTTCCGGTTCAACAGGGAAGCCAAAGGGGGTCATGATCTCTCATAAAAACCTAATTGCAAATACAGAATCCATAGTAGATTACCTCAAATTATCCATGGATGACCGGATGCTTGTTGTTTTGCCATTCTATTACTGTTATGGACTTTCTCTTTTCCATACTCATTTAAGAGCCGGTGGTTCTATTGTTCTGAATAATTCGTTCATCTTTCTTGGCAGTGTTATAAAAGACCTAAAAGAATATAAATGCACCGGATTTGCAGGAGTTCCAAGCCATTTCCAGATTCTTCTGAGAAAATCGGATTCTTTCAAAAAGACTATTTTCCCCGATTTAAAGTATGTTACCCAGGCTGGCGGAAAGCTGGCACCAGTTTTTATTGATGAGTTCCGCGAAAGTTTTCCTGAAGTTAATTTCATTGTTATGTATGGTCAGACTGAAGCTACTGCCAGGCTCTCCTATCTCCCACATAACTTGTATGAAAAGAAAAAGGGATCTATGGGCAAGGGAATCCCCGGTGTTGAACTAAAAGTTGTAAATGAAAAAGGAGAAAGAGTACGACCTGGAGAAACTGGTGAAGTAATAGCCAGGGGAGATAATATCATGACAGGATATTTTGCTGATGATGAAGGTACCAGGAATGCTCTAAGAAATGGATGGCTCTTTACAGGTGATATCGGAACAGTTGATAAAGATGGTTATATCTACTTAACCGCCAGAAAAAAAGAGATTATAAAAGTCCGCGGAAAACGAATAAGTCCAAAAGAAATTGAAGCGGTTATATTAGAGATAACAGAAGTTATTGATTGTTCTGTTGAAGGAATAGAGGATGAAATTGAAGGAGAAATGCTGAAAGCTACTGTTGTAATAAGGAAAGAAGCTAAAGACAGGATAACCAGAGAGTCAATAATAAAACACTGTTCAAAGCATCTTTCATTGTACAAGATTCCTCGTATCT
The DNA here is from genome assembly GCA_003157235.1 of Methanosarcina sp. GTDB lineage: Archaea > Halobacteriota > Methanosarcinia > Methanosarcinales > Methanosarcinaceae > Methanosarcina. The sequence goes on along the minus strand of PMJC01000035.1, from coordinate 517 downwards.
ATGAACTCAAAGAGGAACTGACTATTAGCCCCACCGGGAAAAAGATCAAGAAATAATTAACTATATTT
>PMJC01000035.1:0-378 GCA_003157235.1 Methanosarcina sp. | reverse complement strand
AGATAATTTGTTAAGGTTTTATAAGCTGCTTATGTCATCAGATGTTTTTTGTATTTAAAATTCTTCATTAATTAGTTTTGTATGAAAAAAATAATGTCTCTTGTAGTTTTGGTTTTTATATTAGCTGGAATTAGCATAATCATCAGCTGTAAAAAAGAACCTGTAGAACCCACTTTAACTACAAGTACTATAACAAACATAACCATTAACTCAGGAACCACCGGCGGTCTGATCACAAAAGATGGTGGAGCTGCAGTGACAGCCCGTGGGGTATGTTGGGCTACTACTTCAAACCCTACTACTTCCGGGTCACATTCCAGCAATGGTACAGGAACTGGAAGTTTTACCAGCGAAATAACCGGATTGACTCCTAATACT
>PMJC01000149.1:8446-11491 GCA_003157235.1 Methanosarcina sp. | reverse complement strand
GGAAAAACAGCTGTCCTTGATGCCGGACTTGAAAATATTATAGACATCAGTAGACATCTGAAGCCGAGTGCCTGTATTGAAACCTTTTTTGAGACCTCAAACCTTGTGTGCCTCCTGAACAGGGGGAAAACAGTTGAAATTGGGGAGGTATTCGGAGCGATGGTTGCCGCTCATCTCAGAGAGCCGGAGATGAAACCTCTTATCCAGATAGAAAGCCCGAAATGTACCGATGGGAAATTGATACTTCTTNNAACTTTAGAACTTCCTGTGAAAAGCCCTCTGCCCCTTCAAAATTCGGTATTTGTAGAAAAATGCCAGACCACAGGTAAAACCCGGGTTATCCGCAAGCTTTCAGGCGTCTTTCCCGGTGAAAATATCCTGTTAAACGGGATAGTGATTGGAAAAGCCCTATCTTTCGAAATAAGCATAGTTTCCGAAAACGGCTTTATTGTTGCAATCGAAGGGGGAGAGATAAAGAAACACGGGCTAGAAAAGCTTCATAATTATGAAAAAATGGACCCACTTGACCTTGCAAAAGCCTGGGCAAAGAGTGGGAACTTGAGAAGGAGCAATTTCTTACTCCCTAATGCCCAAAAACAAAATGCCTGTGGCAGAAGTTCAGTTTTCTCTTCCAGGCTCAGAACAGGAAAAGTTGTACTGATAGATCATACAGCAGAATACACCTTCGAACTAGCTGCTGGAGCTGAACTTGCAGTTACCGTGGGAGATGATACCACCGCCATAGCAGGCGACATCCTCTCTAGGCTTGGGATTCCTATTATCGGGATCACTGACGGGGACTGCGACAACCTTGCCCGCCGAACAGAAATTTATCCGGGGTCTTTAGTGCTCAGACTGGAAACGGGAAACGACGACATTCTGGGGAAAAAACTGAAACAGGAACTATTAGAGGGAAAAAATTCTGCTGTTTTAGATGATATATACTCTTTTAAAAAAGATGTGATAAAACTTGCAGAGCCCTTAATTGAAGCTATTTTTGAATACTGAATAAGTCCAGTATCACAGAAAGGCAATATGATACTTTTTAGCTTGCCCCAAATGATCTCAACCAATTAACCACTATCCTTTTGTTGGATCTTCATTTATTGAGATATCCAGTTCCCAATCAAGTACATAATGTATGTGTAAATATAAGAATAAAAGTAACACTTTTTTGTATTAATTATTTAATTTTTAGTTTTTATATCCAAACTGCCTGATAAATATGTAAATATGTAAATATCCAATAATACAAGATTTTTGCCTATATGCCTGTAAACTCGATTATTCTATATCATATAGGAATACCCGAGTTATGACCTACTACAGCCTCAGTAAATGCAAAAAAAAGTATTAAGAGAGCATAGCAAAATTCAATAACTCCTATGCCTTTGAGCATTGGAGAGTTCAAATCTCTTGACAATAATTTCTACNNAGTTGGAGACAAACTTGCTGGAATTGATTCCTTAATTGATTCGAACCCTCTTCGTATCAGCTTTGAATCTTTTGGTCTATGTCTTTGATAATTTGACTATTCCATTGTTTGTAGGAATATACAAGTTCCTACCAATTACATCCATAGTAAATTCAAAAGAAGCATTAAAAAACATCTAGCTAAATTTTAATAACTTTTCTTGCTATTTATTTTCAATTCCAGTGTACCAAAAATCCTGTAAATTCAGATTGACTCTTCATCCTTTTTCTTAACTACGAAAAATAGGATTTATCTTTTCTATAAATGCAGAGGTTTATATAGCAAAAACTATGCATTTTCTTAATCTCAACTAAATTTGAGAACATGTTTACCTAAACATTGCCTGGCAGCAGTTATTTTCTAGCCAATTTGAACTGAAAGCATTGAAATCGAACCTCCGTCAATCCCCTCAACTGGAAAACTAAGTTTCTCTCCTTCTTTTCGGCAAGCTATGACATAGAGTAAGGGTAAATAATGATCTGGTGTGGGAATGGAAAGCATTGCATCATTTCCTAGAGTCTTATAATTGATAAGTGGATCATCATCTTCAGCCAGAAGTAATTCTCTTAACTGTTCTTCAAACCGAACAGCCCAATCAAAGGACTCAGCAAGATGCCTACCCCAATCGTAAGCACTTAAATTATGCACAAGGTTACCGCTTCAAATGATAAGGACTCCTTCTTTTCGCAATGAAACAAGCTTTTTGCCAATTTCATAATGAAATGCTGTCGACTTTGTCCGATCAATGCTAAGCTGCACAACTGGGATGTTAGCTTTAGGATAAATGTGACAGAGAACTGACCATGTTCCATGATCCAAACCCCATTGATCATCCAAATCTATTGAGTGGGGAGAAAGCAAATCCCGGATGCGATTTGCTAGGACTGGATCTCCAGGAGCTGGATAAGTAACCTGATACAAATTCTGCGGAAATCCATCAAAATCATGGATAGTCCTAGGTGCAGTCATTGTAGTTACAGCTATCTGCGGAATGTATCAGTGAGCAGAAATAGACAGCACAGCTTTAGGCCATGGAATTTTAGTTCCTATATATGCCCATGCTTTCGTAAAGTCATTAATCTGTAATGCATTCATTGGATTTCCGTGTCCCAAGAAAATAACTGGCATTCTTTTGGCCATTTAAATAACCTCAATTTAAATGATAAAAGGCTTGCATTTGCATCCAAGTGCGTAAGTTCTAATACTAATAAAATTCAGATCGCGAATTATTCTCAGCATCAAATAATTCCATCTTCAAAGTTCTTGCATTTATGGCTACGATCACGGTACTCAGACTCATAAAAACTACACCTATTACAGAACTTAGTAAAACTCCATATCCATAGAGCACCCCTGCAGCAAGAGGAATTGAAAAAACATTGTACCAAGTTGCCCAGATAAGGTTCTGATACATCTTGGAGTAAGTTTTCTTAGAGAGCCTGATGATATTCAGAACATCTCTTGGATCATTTTTAACCAGCACTATATCAGCGGTTTCGATTGCAACGTCCGTACCGGCTCCAATAGCAATCCCTACATCCACTTGAGCCAGTGCTGGAGCATCATTGATT
>PMJC01000149.1:0-8363 GCA_003157235.1 Methanosarcina sp. | reverse complement strand
TTCTTTTATTTCTTCAATTTTTTCTCTTTCCAAAACAATTCCCTTTTCTTCAAGGTAACCTGGACTAACAACAAGGAACTGATTTCCTTCAACCAAACCTTTTACACCCTTTCCGGGGATTGAACTTAATTCTTCTACTGATTGGATTTTCAATCCCTTTTCCCTAGCGCTTTCCAGAATACCTGCTGCAATAGGGCGTTCTGAACTAGCTTCCAGAGAAGCTGCCAGGCTCAAGATCTTTTTGCTTTCTTCTCCTGAAAGAGAAACTATATCCGTGACTCCAAACCTTCCTTCTGTGAGTGTACCTGTTTTGTCAAAAATAAGAGCTTGAATATTGCGGGCTTTCTCAAAGGCTTGTCTGTCCCTGATAAGAAGCCCTGATTTTGCAGCAATAGATATTGAAACTGCAACCACCAGAAGAATAACTAACCTAAGGGCATGCGGACAAGTAATAACCATGACAGTAACTGTCCTTTCAAGAACAAAGACAAGTTCCTTGCCAAAGAGAATCCAGAAAATGAAAGTGAGAGCTCCCACAGTCAGAGCTATAATTGTAAGATACATTGCAGCTCTGTTTGCCAGATCCTGGGCTTTTCTAACGAGTTCGACAACCTGGTTCAGGTACGTGTCTTTCCCGGTTTTATCTACCTTCACCACAAAAGCTGCTTCCCCGTTAATGGAACCGCCTATAACTTCATTTCCCGGCTTTTTCGTGACAGATTTTGACTCACCTGTAAGCATTGATTCATTGATGCTGCTTGTTCCTTCTACAACAGTCCCATCTACAGGAACTTTTTCCCCGGGCTTGACCAGAACCTTATCCCCCATTTTTAGCTGGTCAACACCCACGTCAACAATTTCATCATCTTTTTTCAGGTGAGCAACCAACGGCATAATCTTGACAAGTTCTTCGAGGGCTCTTGAAGCCCCCATTACCGAACGCATCTCTAACCAGTGCCCAAGAAACATTACATCGATAAGGGTCACCAGTTCCCAGAAAAACACTTTTCCTTGAAGCCCGAAAACCACCGCAGAGCTAGAAAAATAAGCCACGCTGATTGCAATTGCTATCAGGGTCATCATTCCAGGAGACTTCTCAGAAAGTTCTTCTTTTAGCCCCTTGAGAAATGGGTAGCCGCCGTAGAAATAAACGACCAAGGAAAAAAAAGGTGAGGGAATCCGCGCCATGAAAACGAAGCTCAAAGCCGAAAAAACTCTGGATCGTAGGAGAAAACAGCAAAACCGGAAAGGTCAGTATAAAAGAAACTATAAATCTTTTTCTGAAATCTGCAAGCATATGAGCATGATGGTCGCCATGATCTTTCCCTCTGGACAGCCCATGACCCTCATGTTTCATTCCTTCATGCTGCCAATGTTTCATCTCTTCGTGCTGCTCGTGGCCCTGATGTTTCACTTCTTCATGTTGCTTGTGGGCTGAATGTTTATTTTCCTTATGCTGCCCATGTTTCATCTCTTCATACTGGTTATGATTCTGATGTTCCCTCTCTTCATTATGCTCAGTACCTGGTTTCTTGCTAGTATGTGACTCTTGATCTTCCATTGATCCTGATTTAGCGTATTTCCAGCAAGATTAGACTCACTTTTTTCGTGAAATTCATGAGAATTTATTGATATTTCCCCTTCGGAGTTATATTTTTTGTAGTGAGGGGAAGGCTCATTTATTGGAATTTGAGAACTATCAATATTTATTCCCTTCTCTTCAGCCTGCATATCCCCCTGCCCTTGATTTTAATTTTGTTTAAGATATTATAGTTTCATAATATTTAAAATAAAAGAATCAAATTCTACAACTGCCTTTTCAAGTGGAAAGTTTGATGAAGCTGAAATCATGCCATTTGTTTTATTAAGAACTTTTTCAATGTTTGGAGGACAGGTGTAGTTTTGGAAGATGAGAGTTTCAATTCTTCTGCTGTTATCATAACTGACAATGAGTCACGGAGAATAAGTATCTATGTTAATGGAGAGCAAAAAAGAGATTATTTCGCTGTTATTCGGAAAAAATTCCAAGAAATAAACAACAGTTTTGAAAAATTAAATATTACCGAAAAAATTCCACTTCCTGATAAACCTGATATAACTGTCAGCTACAAGCACTAATTAATCTCGAAATGAGAGGATTTGAGACATATATATTTCCTGGATCGAATCAGGATTACGTTGTGAGTGACCTTCTCGGGACAGTTATCAATCGGAGTAATGAGATAGCGATGCTGGAAAAAATACTGAGAACAACTGAAATGAATAATAGCAACAGCAAAGAGATTTTGAAAATACTTAGGACTCTTCAAGAAATTGAGACCGAATCGGATATTGATGAAACTTTATTCAAAAAATTACTTGAAGCTATTTCAGTGAATATTCCTTTCACTCCTGTAAATCTTGACCTCGGAAAGATGCATAAGATAGTCAAATCATACCGTCTGGATTCAAAAAAACGATTGTAGTGACTTAAAACCATTCATGATAATTAGTATCTGTGTTATGTTATTGATTCATTTAGTGAACGGCACTTGAAGACTTCATTTGATACATCATCTAGGGATAAAGTATGCTGATCCCATAAAATCGATTTTAGAGTCGCTAAATTTATAGGTATTTCAAAAAATAAGGGTGGTAGTGGGAAATTGGGTTAAACCAGGCTCATTTAACGAGCATAAAAGGAATTTTAATATTTTTTCCCCATTTACTGGACATCTAATCGGTCACAAGTAGTATAGTCCCGTATATATTGGAATGATTGAGTCTACAGGCCAATAGGCAAAAATAATGAGATTTTCATTTTTGCAGTGAAACTGCAGTTTCGCAAAAATTGATGATATGATCATTAAATAGATTTGTTTGACGACCCAAGGACACGACACTATATTTAAACAATTTATTTTAGTCATATGGTGTTGATAATAGCTTTAATCAAGTCTTTAAAATTTAGAATTTAATCTAAGGTTGGTATATATTGCTTTTTTAGGAAAAATTTCAATGTTAAGAAAATTTTGATAAGCCTATGGTTTTCATTAATCATCTATATACAACCTATAAATATCTGACGAAATTTAGGGATTTATCGAAATCCTCTTATCTAGTTTTTGCTCATCAAAAGTTAAAATAGCAAAAACTTATTTAAGAGCTTTGAGTATTTCATTCGTGTTCCGTACTCTGCCGATTCTTTTGAATATAAAATTCACCGCTGCGTTATGCTGTTCCTTAGACCTGGAAGCCATCGCGTCCTCTGCAAAAATTTGCTGAAATCCATACTCATAAGCAAATCTTGCTGTGCTCTCAACGCCAAAATCGGTTGTAATTCCACAAAGCACGATCGTATTAATCCCACGCCGCCGTAGTTGGAGTTCTAGATCGGTCCCATAAAATGCTCCCCATTGTTTTTTAGTGATAATGATATCCGTTGAAGTTGGAGCAATTTCAGGCACAAATTCAGATCAGTCCGAAGGAGAAGCTACGAGATTGGAGGAGGGTTTATCGCTTGTAGCATTGAGCATCGTCTCTTTTGTTGTTATGAGATGCACAAGGAATACCAGCATCCCGTTTTTCCTGAATGTATTCACCAGCTTCGTAGCATTTGTTATAACATCTTGTGCAGGATAGGGCTTTGTTGGCTGTGAGATTATCCCATTCTGCAGATCTATGACTACAAGGGCTGTTTGAGCTTTATCAATAACTAGTTTCGGCAAATCAGAATCAGGGCTAATAGGTGAGTGTTGTTGTTCAGGATAATAAGTCTGTGATACAGTGCCCACTGCCACTGATTGTTCTGCAAATAAACTAGCGCTCACTGCCGCTGCTGTTAATGCTACTACAAATAGAAATGCCAGCAAAATAGTCAGTACCTTTTTTATTCTACTAAATGATTGTTTCAACATCCAATTCACTCCTTTAAGACTAAAATTAATAATTATAATGGAATTTGTTTTTGGTAACTATTCAAGCTATCAAAAATTAGTTGGTTGATATCTATTCTATTACACCAACAAATTTCGCTGAACTACAATACCTAATGAGCTTAAAGAGTTATTTTAAATTAATTATACAAACAATAGTTTCTGAATAAAACTTATTTCCCATAAGATATTTCAACATAGAACATTAATTAATATTAATTCTATTTTACAATAGTTTCTGAATAATCCTCATTTTAAGAATGAAACATTTTAAAAATTACTTCAATTTGATATTAATTATATTTTATTATTTATTATGGATAACATCACAATATTATCAACAAATACCATACTTTACTAAGATAACAACCATTATCATAAAATATTGCTATTTTTCAAATTTTGCATTAATTTTGGTAGGTTTCTTTGATAATATAGCTAAAGTTCTGTGAAATCCTACTGGCTCTTTATCCTCTTTTTTCACTGCAAAAAATAGGATGCAGAGCCAATGATTTTACTGAAAAAGCTTCTGTGTATATTGTTTCACTTATGATAGGTGTTAAAGTAAAACACATGTATTATTATCTACGTCAACTTTCCTTTGCCGTTTTTTGCACTAGTACTTATACTCACAGCTCCACCTATAGAGAAACGTAGACTCACTTGATTTTAAACGAGCTACTTCTTTGTCGGTCTAATTTGCTTTTTTGCATATAGAGCTAATACTAAATAAGGTATCATTTTCAAGATTATAAGTTNNACTGGGGAGAAACATTTTTGTTTAAAATCAGGAGGGTGTGAGTTATTCTATACTTTTAAATTTGTGAGTGTTATTATTAGTGAATAAAATAGTAATGGATAGGTTACATTGAGAATAGTTTCATAGCAAAAACTATGTAGGACTTATGCACCTGAAGTACAAAATCAATACCAATTAATTGTTTTTGATAAGCTAAATATTTAGCTATACCGATATATTAGGATACTGTCTTTTATACGACACGAACTCGTATATACTAGACAGTCTCGAAATAGGTACTAGAAAAACTAATTTTGGTAGCAAAATCGACATTGGAATATCGCCTTTCGTCAACGAAAACAGTTATCTGAAAGTAAACGGTTTCTTTTGATACCTATTCATAATTACCAAATAATTAACAATGAAATCATTTATCTTTTAACTTTCAAAAAACAAAAGTTTAAAAATTCCTTTTGTGAAACAATGAGGATTCTCAGTGAGGATTTGGTTCCATGAGCATGAAAACAACTTATCCAAAAGTGATGTGCACCCAGCACCCGGACTCTGCATCAAAGTACATCTCAATGCCGGAAGAGCACGAAGAAGCTCTAGAGGCTGCAGTGGTATTCGGCTGTGATGAATGCATGCCAGATTATGAGGGAAAAGCAACTCCATATCATCAGAATGTGAAGATCATTTCAAAATTCATGGAAGAAACTGATTTTGTGTCAGGAAAAGATATTTTATCACCCCACGGGCTTCGAGTGCACTCCAGGAAAATCGATTCAGACAGCTCATGGTCACGATGTCCATTGCCGAAGCCAATTACAGTGACCTTGCAGATTCGGATATCCAGGCAATCCATGAATTCGTGTATCCAATGACAGGAAATATCCAGGAAATAATTGATGCTCATCGGCATATGGTGGATATAAGCGAGCTTGCAAAAAAGGAATTTGGGATTTCAATGGAAGTTCCGCAAATAATTCTTTTGATTGAAGGTGCTCCTGCACTACTACATACAAAAGAACTTACATAAATATGCTCCTTGAACGGAAAAAGTATTTTGGGGCACCTCCGAAGAGTGTCAGGGTATTTATGGGTAAATCTGATTCCGCCCTTTCTTTCGGGCATGTAGCAAGTACTCTTTCACGCAAAGACTCCATAAACGGAATTTCGGAACTGAATTCGGAGCTCGATACCGGCATATGAATCATATTTGGAGCAGGACACTACCTTTCATAGGACATCTGAATCTGAAGAATGAAGAAAACTTTTTCAATGAATATCGGGCATCGGAACAATTACCCTGCAGTCCGCACTCAGATACAGCCATGAAGACGGGGATGCCAAAGCCCTGGTGAATTTTGCAAAGAGCAGATCACCGAAAACCCAGAAAATATTTTCCTGCGAAAAAAAAGAAGAGATAGTAAACATCATTGGAATTTTGGGAGCGAATTATGGCAGGATTCTCAGGGAGATAGAGCCAATAATAAACAAAATAGCTGATGTTCTTACCCAGCAGCGGGATCGCCTGATGCACAAAGGAAGGAGGGGTTATTTGAGAAGTTCTCCTGACATCTCAGTCCTGTCAGGTTATGCCGTAAGGATATAGGAAAATAGCTTAAAGCTAGTATGCCTGAAGAAAACCTGCATCTCCAAGAGCAATCAAATTTACTGGTGCCCTCTATTCCATAGGCTTGCCACCAGAATTCATAGGCACAGATTTGGCCTTTGAAGAAGCACAGGAAAAACTAGGTGAAGAAGCCTGTGAAAGGCTACTTACAAAATATTTCCGTTCCATTGCAAGTGACCTTAGTTTCACATCCGGATACCTTGATCTCAATGTTGCATCTCGCTTCATTCCAGAAGCCTGCCTGAAAAAGATCCATAAAAATATTGAAATCCTGCACGATACCCTGAGCCTTAAACCAGGCCAGAACCGTCATCTGCATCCTGCTAAAAATTATGCAGCCAGATCTTTTACAGGCCGGCACAGAAGGAAGCTACATGGATGTGGAAGTTCCCAGCTCGTGTACTCGACCCTTATCAAAATGGGAAAAATAAGAAAAGCTCTTGGTTAAGACCAAGTTTCAGGAACTTGAGTTCATTCCATTGGTCACAGGTCAAGGAATTTTTTTTCCTGTATGCTGTTGATTTTGGGGCAAAAAAATAGTCTTAAATTGCTAGCACTGAAGCTGAAATAGAAACCTTATCCCGACATTAAACAAATCATTATTTTGGAAAACTACTGTGGTGATAAGGCTATTTATTATGATTCCTCGCTTAACCGAAGACATATGAAATTGATTCCAAGTATTCCGAGAAATCTTTGAAGTTTTTAAAAGGTTGCATGAAAAGAAAGAATATCCTGGGACAGGATAGAGTTTGTAATTTGTACAAAAAATGCTAAATAGGCGTGATGGGCATGTATAGATAGCATCTAAACTGGATAAAGGTTCTACCTTCTACATCACTTTACCGACTAATTCAAAATAATATAATTTTACGACTTATGAGGTTGAATTGAAAAATTATATGCATAGTATTAATGTTATGGAGAAAATCATTGGTAGTAGTCTTAAAATCGAAGAGTTAAAAGTATAAACTACCTACATAGGACTATAAGCACTTGAGATATGAAATCGAATACAATAAATAGTATAGTCAATTTTATTATTGAGACAGTTAAGATTTTAATTCTATTAATTTTATGGTTCGAATTCGTAAATCCTGATCAGATATATATTATTTCCTATATAATACAGAAAATCAAAGTTTGGGTAAAGAAATGTTTATGCTTTCCGGTACTAAAGATGCACAAAAACAGGTTAATATCATATACTAGATCCATATTGAAAGTTTTGAAAGCTATCTAAGCCTATCAAGAGCAATGTTTGCAGCTTTTTTGCCTGACAAGAGCATACCGCCGAAGATAGGCCCCATTCTTGGAGCGCGAGTTGCTGCATTTGCAGCCATTCCCGCAACAATCAGGCCAGGGTAGATCTCCTGTGTTGCATCAACAGTAAGGCGCTCACCAACATCTGACCACATGGGTTTCTCACCCAGCACTCCGAATTCCCCAATCTTTGCATTTGGTATTTTCCGGAGAATTGTATTGCAGACAGCTGCATCGTGCCCTGTTCCATCTATTACGAGTTTCGTGCTGATCATGAGAGGGTCCACATGCAGACGCTGTTCTGCAACAGGCCCCCAATTAATCACTATGCCAGTAATCCTGTCATTTTCCCGAATAATAACGTCTTCAAAGTTTACAAGGTTAAAGAACTCAGCCACTGCTGAAGTTGCGCCTGCAATTAGCTTCCCGACGGATTCAACTGAGTTTGCCACATAATACCCTGGCTGGTATTCCTTATGTCGAATCCCGAAGTCATCCAGGATGCCGCGAGCCTCTTCCTGCACAACTATGCGCGGGAACATCATGCCACCAGCCCACATACCACCCCCGAGAGATATCTTCTTTTCATAAATAGCGACTTNNAGGCCCTCCTCCTACAAGTGCCACATCGATGTCTGTGTAGTCAAGGAATGTTTTAGAATATTCATCAAAAATTGCCCTTGTGATTATAACTTCGTCGAGTTCCATCTTAATCTCTCATAAAGTTTTCTAGATTTTGAAATTCTGGAAATGTTTTCCAACATCTGTACCTGTTTCAGTGATAAAGAACTCTTTACTCACAGCATCTTCA
>PMJC01000394.1 GCA_003157235.1 Methanosarcina sp. | reverse complement strand
AATTAATCTAACTTTCAATGGATATTAGTGGGCAATTAGATGAACAAATTTTAAATCGTGTACATCTAAAGAATATCGAATTGACAATAAAAAATGTATTAATTTTATGGAGATGATTCTTTTCGACCCATGATTGAAATTCTCACAAAACTTTTCTATGTTTTTATTTCTAGTTTGAGCCTATTAATATTTTCTGACCAAGTATAACCTGATTGCACAGGATACATAAAATTTACAAAAATACAGGTCAAAGATTTACCTGTAATCAAATATTATATGCGACCTCACCATGCTGTATCTGGTCAAGCCCGATATTTTCTTCACTTTCACTAACTTTGAGTCCCATCGTCTTATTGATAATAAATCCAATAATCAGTGTGCAGACAGATGAATATACAGCTGAGGCAACAACACCTTCAAGCTGAGTTACCAACTGGCTAGAATTTCCTAGAAGGAGACCTGCAGATCCAATGCTTGCAAATACGCCAGTTAGAAGCGCACCTGTTATTCCGCCGACTCCATGGACCCCGAAAACATCCAGTGAATCATCATATCCAAACTTTCCCTTGAGTTCCACAGCTTTATAACATATGATGCCGGCTATCAACCCTATTGGAATCGCTGCCACAGGTGTGACAAAACCAGCAGCTGGAGTAATTGCAACCAATCCAGCTAGAACTCCTGTTGAAAAACCAAGAGACGTAGGATGTCCGAAGTGATGCCATTCCAGAGCCATCCAGCAAAGCCCTGCCGCTGCTGGTGCCACTAACGTGGTCAGAAATGCAACCGCTGCGATCTCATTCGCAGCAAGAGCAGAACCGGCATTAAACCCAAACCATCCAAACCAGAGAAGCCCTNNGAGATGCCTGATGATATATGGACAACAGTGCCTCCTGCGAAGTCTAGAGTTTTTCCTGTGAGAAATCCACCTCCCCAGACCCAGTGACAAATAGGTGCATAGACGATGATACCCCATAATAAAATAAATGCAATATATGACTTGAATTTGATACGGCCAACAATCGCACCTGAAATAAGGGCAGGAGTAATGATTGCAAACATACCCTGAAACGCAATAAATGCATATGTGGGGATGGTACCTGTTAATGAGTAAGCATTGATATCTCTCAAAAATACGTGTTCAAGACTGCCTATAAACCAGTTTCCGGCCCCAAAAGCAAGCGAATAACCTATTACAACCCATTCAATGGCTATAACACCCATTGCAACAAATGAATGCATCATGCTGCTCAGGACATTCTTACGTTGGACAAGTCCACCGTAGAATAACGCAAGCCCAGGAAGCATTAAGAGTACAAGTGCTGAAGAAATCAACACCCAAGCAGTATCTGCTCCATTAATAGTCATTATTTATTCCTCCTAAATTATCCCTAAATAGCATCATGGCCAGTTTCGTTAGTGCGAATCTTTATTACGTTCTCTAGCGGTAGCACGAATATTTTGCCGCTTCCGACATAGCCGTCTTTATTTCTTGATCCCCTTTGTATTGCTTCAACTGTCGTTTGAAGAAAATCATCATTCACTGCAATTTCTATCTTGATTTTTTTGGGCAGCTTTGCTTCATAGTTCATAGCTTTGGTTTCTAGATGCCCCCCTTGAACACCATAACCAGAAACGGAGGATATTATTAATCGATTAATTTCAATTCTCTGAAGCTCTCGCTTGACCGAATCAAGTCTTTTCAGCCTTATCATTGTGCTTAAGTATTTCATGGAATCTACCAATAGGTACCCTATATCCTAACATATTATATTTAAATTTATTTATTGAAACTAAAATATTGGACTAACTCTATTAACCCACTTGAATGATGAATCAGTTACGGTTTGTTTTTGCTCTGATGGAATCAATAAAAGAGCAAATTTTCTTCGGAAAGATATACGTAATAAAAGTGTCAACACAATATTTTTAGAATAGGATATTTTAAATAAAATCAAGTTTCCAGTAATTTACCGGTAACATAGATAATTATGAAAACAACAGACAAATACTTAAATAGTTTAACATCCCCAATTGATTGCCTTTAATTAATGAAAAAAAGGATGATAAAAAGGAATCCTTAAATAGAATTAAGTCACCAATAGTTATCCTTTATCAAGATTATATACAATAGAAAAGTAGTTTTTAAATATTTATAAGCGTCAGATGTTTACCATTTCACTATTTGTTAATTGTACTGATGACAAGAGTCCTAGAAAGCTTCTAATTATAAAAAGCCGATTAATATTGTTTTTATTGAATTTTCATAGGAAAATAAATGAAGTACAAAATTTTAATAGAACAACAATCAAAGAAAATTAAATAATTAAAGCAGTAATACAAATATTTAAATACCATCACATATCCGGTGTGTTGCCGGTAAATTGGATGATTGTTTTAGCCTTAGAAAAATCTTTAAATATAATAATATCACCTATTAATTACCGGTCATATAAATTATATTTGACAAAGAACAAAATTCGGCTCTTCATTCCTTATAAAATCAAAAAAAGCGACATTTATTTTGGATAAATGGGTATAAAAGGAGAACCTAACCAAATGAATCATACGCAAGATAGTGACCAAACGGTAGATGGCAAATTGACCATAAAAATGAAGCGTACTCTGAATCTAACATCTCTTCTGATGAATGCCATGACGCTCATTGCCCCAGGTGCCTTATTGTGGACCACCTTTCAGGTACAGGCAGCTCAAATGAATGGTGGTGTGACAACTGCAACTGAGATGTGGCCTGGCTTGGTTGCTGCAATCATTCTCTCATTATTAACTGCAATCTCATATGCCGAGCTTTCGAATATCTATCCCAAAGCGGATAGTGGCTCTTCATATTATTTTGCTGAGGCTGCTTTCCTTGAGAAGGAAAAAGTAACTCACCGTCAGTGGGCACGAATTGTCAAGTTTCTAACAGGTTGGACATCACACCTCTATTATTGGATCTATCCAGGAATAATGGTAGCATTTTCAGCTAATCTGATTGTATTCATTCTCGGCTTGTTCGGGATCACATTAGTAGTATGGGAGCAAATTCTCGTGGCAGTGCTATTTGCTTTCTTAAATGGTTACATAGCATATCGTGGGATTAGCGGCTCAACTGTCACAGCGATGATCATTAATACAGTCCAGTTAGCTTCACTTGTCGCTTTTTCAGCACTGGCAATCATCTACAGGTATACACACCCGGAGCTAGCTTATACGCAATCTATATCTACTATACTAATACCACATAACTTAACAAACGTGTTATTTCAGTCAACTATAGCTATTTTATTGCTGGTAGGGTTCGAATCGATTACTGCATTAGGTGCAGAAGCTATCAGGCCAAAGCAGGATATTAAGAGAGCAATCATTTTGTCTCTGCTTATTCAGGGATTTCTTGCCTATCTATTCGCATACTTCGCAGCTAATTATTTTGTCGGTCCTCATTTGACTGGCACCGATCCGACAGGAGCTGCGGTTACGGGCTATGCTGCCGCTGGGGCATCTGCGGCTCCTATTGGTGATATGATTCGGATTATAGGCGATCAAATGCTTGGTGGCACCGGATTTGTTTTAGTTTTGATTATGGCTGCAACTGTAGTAATGGCATTGGTTGGTACTACCCTCTCTTGTTTCAATACTGGGGTCCGTATCACATATTCCATGGGACGGGATGGAGAGGTACCTTCACTGATGGGTATTTTGCATGGCCGTTTCCTTACACCGCACTGGGGTATTTGGCTACTAGTTTTATTCTCATCAGCCTTTGGCGCGTATGGAGTCCTGAATGTAGATAATCTGACTCAAATCACTCTGGCATCCAATATAGGTACTTTCCTGCTCTATGGATTGACCAATCTAATTTGTCTATGGGCATTTCTACATCGTTCTGATGCCAGTTTCTTTAAACACCGCATAGTACCGTCACTTGGTTTCCTGGCTAATTTGCTAATGCTCGGGGCAGTGGTATATCTTGCCGTTATCGCTGGTGGAACTTCAGCAAATGATGCTCTGATTGCATTGGGTATAGTAGTAGTATGGATTGTCATTGGAGCGGCGTGGTTTATCATTAACGTACGAAAGCAAGGTAGTAGAATGATGACCAAGCAAGCTTCTCAGCTAACTACATCAGAACTTGCCCTTGATGAATAAGCAGAAATTAATTATAGAATTCAGGACCAATGCAAGTAGAGAAGCTAGAGAATAAGTTAAAGGGAAAAAGAAAAAAGCCTCTTAATGAGTAGGCTTTTTCTTTGTTTTATTTTTCAATCGATGAATATAGTAGGTAGAACACTGGGAGATAACACCGCAATGAAATCGATAGATAAGACTCCAATACCGATTGCAGTCACTGTGAAGTGGCGAGTTGTAACACACAAAGGTTTGGTGCGTTCACAGAATGAGGACGCCCATTATGTCGCCCATAAAATTGAGGCAAAAACGGAGGGTAAATCTACTTCACGTTATCTTTTCGCTATTGCTGATGGACTCGGCGGACATAAAGGTGGAGCTATTGCCAGTAGAATAGCCTTGAAAGCCATTAAAGACGAATTCACAAATTGGCATGGTGAAGCAGCGAACCATTTTGTCAGCCGGGCTTTAAAGCATGCGAATCAGGAAGTATTCATTGCGGGCAATTCACAGCCTACGTTATTTGAGAATATGCAGACCACATTAACTGCTATAACACTAGAGCAAGGTTCATTGACAATCGGTCACGTGGGTGACTGTCGATTTTATAGAATAAGGAATGGCAGTATCAAACTATTGACCCGGGATCATACAATGGCTAATGACTTACTCCACTTACACCTAATCTCACATAAACAGGTTCATCAGCACCCTGGACGCCATCAACTTACTCGTTCATTAGGTGGGGAGCCAGTTCTAAATGTAGATATAATACGTGAACAAATCCTACCTGATGATACTTATCTACTCTGCAGTGACGGCTTATGGTCAGAGATTAGTGATGAAGAAATAGAAATCGTTATGCAAGAAAAAAATATCGATACTGCCTGTGAAAAATTGGTTGGACTTGCGTTGGAGGCAGGGGCTCCTGATAACATCACTACCATTATATTTCACGTTGAAACTATAGGAAAACAAGATACTTCGCCATTTTCCTGGCGGACAATTCTGGATCGTGTCCCCGAGTTATTGAACAAGAACTCTGACCCTGATAATTCCTTTTAATCCATCTTTCGCAGAAGTATACAAAAATGCCATCTATTTGCTCAATATAACAGTAGCTTAAAAATTAATCTAACTTCAAATGAATCAACAGTGGGCAAGTGGGTAAATAAATTGTACATCTGTGTTTATCGGCAGGAGAATCATGAGATTTTATAAAAGGATAGTTATATGATGGAAAAAATTAAAATTCTTCAATATTTTCTGGAATAGATTACTAAGAAGCAAAATTCAGGATAAATAGTCTAATTCATTCGTGTTAAATTAAAGAATATTTTAACATTAAAATGGTGCTGCAATCATTTATCTCTATTTACAGTCATAAGTTGCAGAAAAAGCAATTAAAATGAATACATTTCTTAATAGATTATTTCTTACCCGAATCCAAATTGCAGTCTTCATAGTAAAAATTAACACTTCAAAATATTAGAAACATATATTTGTCATCAAATAAATTCATTTTCCTGATCTTAAATGCAATATTGAATCACTGAAAGCGCTTAAAGACACAGAGAAACTACTCTAGTAATTCCTTTATTTTGCTTCTTCAATGCTATCTGTGGGTATGAAATATTTTAGTAATTTAAACATAAGCATTTACATTAAAAGTATTATTCATTTTTTTGAGTGTAATCAATTCGCAGATTTACGATAATCATAGTTATATTTTTGCGGTTGTGAATATATGGTAAAAATGAACCAATTTTCGAGGCAAAATAATTTCGGGATAAAACAATACTTGATCAATTTGAAAATTAATCTTGAATCAAGATGCTTATCCCGCGAAAGATGCTGGGTATATACAATTCTTCTGTTTATCCTTGCAGGCATTTTTGAAATCGGTGGAGGGTATCTTATTTGGTTATGGCTGCGAGAAGGAAGAGAGCTGATATTTGCATTTTTAGGGGCAATCGTTTTGTTTCTGTACGGTATCATACCCACATTCCAGCCTTCATATTTTCATAGAATATATGCAACTTATGGGGGCATTTTTGTCGTTATGTCTATTTTATGGGGCTGGCTATTCGATAAAACCCAACCTGATACTTACGATATCATAGGCGCCTTGATTATTCTCATAGGAGTCTCAATTATATTCTACTGGCCAAGGAAAGATGATGCATATGATTGATATTGGAATTTCTCTTTTTCTATTCTTTTTAGCTGCTTTGCTCGAAATAGGAGGAGGTTATCTAGTCTGGTTATGGTTGAGGGAAAATAAGGGATTAACTTATGGGTTCCTTGGCGGTTTAACATTAGCTGTCTATGGAATAATTCCAACCTTCCAGCCTGCGCATTTTGGTAGGGTCTATGCTGCATACGGAGGAATCTTCATTGTGTCATCTCTTATATGGGGCNNTTATATCCCACGCTGATGAATTATAATATCATTTGTATCCAGCAAGTAATTTGGGTAGCATCCGTGAGTTATCGATAAATTCTTACAAAATGAGTACTACCCTTACATTTGAAGAAAAGGTAAAGATATTCTTTCACTCACTGTTTCCAGTAATTATAGATATGACAAGAATTTGGATTCTATAGAAATCCTTAATTTAATCCGAATTAATTTGACCTTAATGGCCTGATATATCTTTACTTATTTAGTTCGGATCTCTCACGGCTGATTTAAGCAGTTTTTCTAAAGAACCACCTATTTATCATTTCAAAATTAATCCCAATTAACTGATTTTGGGAAGGTTGAATAAATATGATTAAATATGGTCAAGTCAGAAAATATTTAAACATGCCAAACTTACTCAACTAATAAATCAATATCTTTAAACCTTCAATAGTCTAAAGTGAAACCTTAACCACAAACTCGATTATGTTTGATTTTGCGTCCGAAGTTGGTAAGTCCTTATAATGTAGAAGATAACTATCCAAAAACAATAATGAACAGGTTTAGATATAAAACATGTTCACCAGTAAACACGATAAATCCTATTTTTTGTGGCAAAGAGAAGAGTATAGAGTCAATAAGAATTTACAGAACTTTAAGTATACTGCCTAAATTAAAAATTGATAGCTAGAGTGTTTATAAAATTTTACTATTTTTCTTAAATACCTATTTTACATTTACTAGGGATGTAATCGATGAAAATTTGTATATGCCTATAGATTGTGGCATTATTTAGTTATCGAAAACGTAGGCAAAAATCGAGCCCATTTGAACAAAATACATCTGAAGACGAAATATCAACTGGCTAATAATGCAAGAGCATAGTATGAATATCTTTCATTTCTCTTTGTCATAGTCATAAAATACAATTTTAATTTTTTCTTCTGTGATCAACCCTTGAGAAATAATTTCATCTAATTTCGGTTTGATCTTATCAATTTTTTCTTCGATATCCGCTATTTCAATAAGTATTGGCAAGTAAGTAGATAACTGCAATATAGAAGTTGTATGAACATGGCTATGTTTTCCAAAACCTGCAATGCCTCTAAAAACAGTTGCTCCGGCTATCTTTTTATTTTTAAGCATCTCAAGTATATGCATATACAACGACTTGCCTTTATATATATTAGACTCTCCAATAAATATTCCCAATAATATATCCTGATGTTCCTTTTTCATCTAATTCCCCTCAATAGATAAGTGCCAACCTTCACAGCTACAATTATCCCTAAATATACTGCAAACATGGAAAATTATACTGTCGCCATTAAATATGCTGTCATCAGTGTTAGTTTTGAACCATCGAGTAATCTGAATGACTCATAACTAAATGTTGATAATGGTGTATAACCACCGATTAATCCAATTGTCAGAAATATCCTGGTTTCTTCGCCAAAAAATCCTTGATATTCAGAAAGGTACATTATTAAACCCAAAAGGAAACTACCACTAACGTTTACAACCAAAGTTCCAACCGGGAAATTAACAAAATTGTTCTGTATCCATCCACCTAAAGTATATCTCAAGATAGAGCCTATGAAACCGCCTATACTAATAGAAATGTACACAAGTAAAACGCCTCGATTATTATGTAAAAGTCATTAGCATCAGCGGTTTAGACTTCAGTGTCTAGGCGGACTTCATCAATTTTCAAGGAAAAATTTACCAACATTAGATAAGTAATTTATGCAATTTGTACATCTGCAAAATGTCGGTTGGGATTTAGATAGTTAATTGCTAAATACTCCTGTTTTTCAGTTCAACCGCGTAACACATTAAATTCATTTAGTTCCGTAAGAAATCAAACTGTTGCGCTGATTAATCATTGAAGGTGCTTGATGTTGATGGACTATAAACACTATAACCATACTGATACCCTACTGGAATTATGCATAGTTTTTGTGAGAGGAGCTCTGTATTTCCCAAGGCCCGTCCAGAATAAGAAAAGTTTGCTGTACTGTATATTATGTGCGTTTTTTCAAAGAGTAATCTAGACATATATTTATTTATTAGATTATATTTAGTTGATACATACTATGCAGTGATTAAGAACTCAGAAACTAATATAAATTAAAATAATTTTTAACTCAAAATAAGATAAGTGATACAATTTTTATGTTTCATAGCATAAAATATGAAAAAACTAAAGAAAAATATCAATCAAATATAAAGTTATCATATATTCATATGTCTATCCAAAAGATATCGAAAATAAGAAGATCTGAAATCTATTCATCGAACAGATGGTGGTGGAGTTCCCTGTGGTGGTGGAATTCTTTATCTATAATGCAAGCAGGTGGAAAGTTTCAGATTTCTAAAACAAAATAACAAATATCATAGAAGAGTTTTACTCATTTTCCTGTCCATCTACTCTCTTTCAAATTGGACAACAACAAGCCCAATCTCTTATAAAAGATCCGATATGCATGCCTTTCGCAAATCCAGACACTAAAGTAAGTAATTAAGCCCTTTTAGACCCTATAATTTTTATCTCAGGCCTAAACAAATTCAAATTTGATAAAAATGAGGAGAAAACAAATGAAATTTAAGAAGACAATTCTATTTTGGTAATAGCCTTTTTAGCAGCTTCTTTGGCAGCTACAGCAGTAAGCTTAGCCACAGCGTCGATAGATGTAGCACCAGTGACAGTGACCAGAGGTGTTAGAGCCAGTCCTGGCGAGAGCATCTACATTTTACCATATTATTTCACATCCGTTTTTCAATTACTTTCACATCAACCAATTAATATTTGGGGAATTGTTTATTTATAATTAATCGTTATCTAAATATATTAAATATGGTTTTATACCCTAAGAAGTATGCACCTGAATCAGTGGGCATTCTGCATTAGTTTGTGAAAATGAGACAATAGTTAGTCTCAAACTTATAAATATAAAATCAAACTTAGCTAAAAAATTAACTGATTTATTTAATAATAAGTTTGATATGTGTTTTTTATTCTCCTAAGTTTGTGAGTTAGGAGTGCTAGTGAATAAAATCGTAATAGAGATTTTACGTTGAGAGTATACATATGTTTTATAGCAAAAAATGTACTTGGACGAAAGAGAAAAAAATTAGCATCAGATTTTAAAGGAAAAATTGAGAAATTGCCCAAAGAGAACAAATCAGGAATAAATCTAGATTCTTTAAAGTAGACAATTAAGGATAGAGTTAAATTATTAATATCAATAATCATAATTTATGTTGCAAGCGATTCGTTATATATTTAAACTAATTGATTTTTATGAAGCCCTTGAACTCAATAAAAATAACCTTAACAAGTTTTGGGGATATTTTGGCTTTGGTGATTTTTTACGCACTTACACTGGCTTCCAAAATAGTATATAATGGTCCTTATTCACCATTTAATAATTGGTTAAGTGACTGGAGGAATTCAAGTAAAAATCCTTTAGGGCATATCTACTTTGACATATGATGCTTTTTTTAGGGTTTGCCATTATCATACAGACAGTAGACCTAGTAAAATGGAAGACTATTAATCGTAATCAAGATAACCTTTTCCTGATACTTCAATATTGTGGATTTTTGATGGCGATTGCTGTTATTATGGTAGGTATATTTTCAGAGGATTATGGAAGAATACACTATATAGTGGCAGCAATATTTTTTTTACTACTATTAATCTTCATGACAATCGCAAATATTGTACTAAAAACCCATACAAAATATATAAAATGGATTTGGTATTTTGCTAATGCATCAATTTTGACAAATTTGATATTTATACTCACATTCATTATTGGATTAGATTTACATATTTTAAAATGGTTAACAGTATTCAGTGGATCAATCTGGATAGGATTACTTTCTTATAATGCATTAAAACTAGAAGATCATGTCAACAATTAAAATTCAATAATTAGAAGACTTACACATTTTAACTAAGAAATCCATAGCATTAAACCTTTAATGGACTAAATACAAATTTAAAACTCGATGTCAAATGTAATTTACTTCGTTCCTAAAGTGTGTAAGTCCTGCATTTTATCCAGATTGTGGAACAAACCCACCTTCTTTCAATATTTTCTGTCCTTCTGCCACGGTTACGAAATCCAGGAATTTCTGAGCGTTTTCTCTGTGCCGAGACGAAGAAATTATAGCTATTGGATAGTTAATGGGGGTACTGACAGGTACACTAGTAACTATTTTTATAGTTCCGGGTTGTGCAGTCTTTGCATCGGTTATATATACAAAACCTGCATCCACATCTCCTCTTTCCACGTATACAAGTACTTATTTGACATCTTCAGCAAGTACTACTTTATTTTTCAGTTGACTCCACAAACCAGCCTCATTAAGTGCACGAAGCGAATATTCACCTACTGGTACAGTATCAGGATTTCCAATGCTTATTTTTTGAATTTTAGAGTTAGCCAGATCTTTTATGTTGGCTATGTTAAAAACACTGTTTTCAGGGATAATAAGCACAAGTGAATTGNNTCGTCAGCTGAGGCAAAAACATCTACAGGAACTCCTCCTTCTACTTGCATACGTAGGTTACCTGAACCTTCAAAGTTGAAGGTTACATTCTTTCCAGGATTCTCCTTTTCAAACTGGGAAGCAATTTTCGTAAAAGCTTCAGTAAGGCTTGCAGCTCCAGAAACTGTTATAACTTCAGGCATTGATCTAGCTGAAGTTACTGCTGTAACTGGAGTCCCGGTTGTATTTGAAGATCCACCTTTATTATCAACGCACCCTATTGCAAGGAATACACTTAACAATACTAGCAGAAGGAGGAATTCTTTTCTCATATTTTCCCTCCATATTAATTTAGGTTGTAAATTTATATTCAAGCGTTATTATTTTATGTACATTTCATAGTATATAACGACTAGGTGCCTCCTTCCTACAAGGGATCTGTTTGGATAAGTTTTGCACCAGTAACTACCAAAGGAGAATAATAGAGGATCCGTATTTCTTTGTAATAATATTCCTTGAATACCCAAAATACTAGCTCCTGCAACGTACTCCAGATAACTGTTAGAAAAGAGAGGTGCATATCCAACAGCAAATTTTTAGTATCTATCCAGTAAACGAAATTTGCATATCATGGAACAGCTTTCTATCCATACTGTTGCAAGAATCCTATCATCTCAAGAGCTATCTAATTGCAAGGGTACTGATCCACACCTTATTAAATTCAAGGAATTATTGAATCGCTTTTCTAAAATAAGAGTAAATGAAGTTTTAGTCAAAAATCTGAGCAAAACATACAGCAAATTTTTGCTTCGAAACATAAAAAAAATTATTGAGATATTGCAGTCTGACATGAGCAGGAAATGATAATTTTGGTATTATCTTTCTTTTTCAATATTGGATTATGTCCATTTCACATTTTTTTGCTATTTATTTTCTGAAATTGCCTGCTTATAAACGTCGTTTCTGAAAATATCTTATACTTTTCGATTTTGTTCCTTCATTGAAAGATTCTAACTTCCATTTTCGGAAGCTTTAGTTGAGATAAAGAGTTTCGAATTCTGGAGTAAAAATCCAAAAACTATTGTAAGAAGAATAATTATTTTCTTGAGAACATCTGAAAATGTCGGTTTCAATGTTCTCTTTCTCATGATTGACTTCATCAAGTTTTTTGTGTTCTATAAAATGACTTTCTTTGGATTTTCTTGATTTAAAATCACAATCATTAGGATTTATCATAATTTGTAAATAATTTTCTTACTATCTATTTGCATTTTACTGAGCATGTAATAAAGTAGAAACTTGTATATTCCTACGAGATATTAAATAATCGAGTTATCGAAAATATAGACAAAAATCGGAACATATTAATAAGTTTCAATAGTACGGTCATGCCTAATTAGCTAGCTGATGCAGTCAAATGCTCTCAATACTCTATGATTAAACACACATAGTTTTTAGGGAACCACTAAAAAAATTAAGAATAACAAATATGATGAAAATGATTAATTTTCTGGAGTGAGTAATATGGAAAAATACAGAAGATTCATTGAGATGGCTGTCAAACTGGGCGCCAAAGATGCCAAGATTATAAAAACGGATAGTATCATCACAGCGGCGTGGATCTGCTGGAAGTGTAAATATGGATGTGATGGGTATGACAGTAGCCTTTGCTGCCCTCCGAACTCCCCCACATATCGCGAGACCCGGGAGCTGGTAGATTGCTATAAATACGCGCTCCTAGTGCATTTTACAGAAGGTGTAGACAACTTGACCGAATACCCTATAGATTTTACGAGAGTCATCACCACGCTTGAGAGAGACATATTCCTTGCCGGGTACTATAAGGCTTTTGCGCTGGGCGCCGGTCCCTGTAGGCTTTGTACTGAATGTACAATGAAAGATTGCAGGCATCCTGAGAGTGCCAGGCCATCAATGGAAAGCTGTGGTATCGACGTTTTCAGCACGGTAATGAATAACGACTATCGTATTGAAGTATTGAAGGACAGATCCTACAAGATGAATCGCTTCTGTCTCGTACTTATCGAATAATAGGGTTATCCCGCACCATTTTTATATCTCGGGTTTTTTCATTAAAATAAGATATTTTGGCTCTATAGATAATCCTTTGAAATTTTCCTCAGAGAAATAAATCATACCGATAGCTGCAAACAGGACTGGTTACAACAACACTATCATCTTTCAGTTTAATGCTCATAATGTCCTTGAACCTGAGGATTTTAACAAAGCATTTAATAACAAATCGGCAGATTCTCCTTTTACAATAAGTACTGGTTTTCTCGAGTGTCTGATTACATTTTCTGTTACACTTCCAATCAGGAATCTCTGGAGTTCAGTTTTTTCGTGTGTTCCCATAACGATAAGATCGATATCGTTTTTTTCTGCAAAATCGATAATCTCATTTGCTGGGCTTCCTTCAATAATTACAGATTTCACCTCAATGTTTGCAGCTTTCCCAACATTCTCGACATAAGCTGTTGCTTTTTCACTCTTTATTGTGAATTGTTTTTTCATTGTCTTTTTCCATTCCTCATCTAAGGACTGAAGTATCGAATGACTAACCAATGCGATCACGTGTACAGCATATAGTTTTGCCTCGCTTAATTTTGCAATTTCAACTGCTGACTTAACCGCTTGTTTCACCAATTCCGAACCGTCGATTGCAACCATTATCTTCTTGAAAATAGCACTTTTCATTTCGAATTCCCGATTTCCTTTTTGTCCTTTACATCAATATATAATGATACTCGCTTATTTATAATATCAATCAAGGGAGATGAACAAAACTAAAATCAGATTCACCCTTATCTAAAAGAGATATAACTTATGCGCTTGAAGATCTAAATAAAGTATAAGATATTCTATCAAAAGAATTCTATTTTAAATACCTTTTAGACAAATAAATTTTTAATGCTATTGATTTCTCAGTTTTATTGCAAATCTTAGTAAATAAATTGGGTTTTCCATTGTTTTTTAGGGGTTGAAAATCGTTATTAAATTTGAAAGTTATCGGCCAAAAACGAGATATATCAAGCATGAATATGATTTTAGACAATAGATAATCCATAGTAATGAGTTTATTTCTGATTTTCTTGAACTTATCAAACATATAGAAACTTTGCAAAAAACGGATATTGGTATCGGATCATATTTGTCAATGGACATTATAATTCTTTCCTCGACCATATATACGTATGATGCAATCTTAAAGCAAAAGCAGTCACTCTTACTCATCAAACGCTGTAATCAATAAGGAAGGAAAAATTAGAGAATAGATCACTGGGTCAATAAAATGTGAAAAACGGGAAGAGATATTAATACAAAAATAGAAGATAAACTCCGTTTCCTGTACAAGAATCGAAGAAGAGGATAGGTTGGAATGTATTTAAGAAACCAAAGCTTCAAAGATTGTGCATTCAAAAAACAATATAAAAAGAGCAAAATTTGGAAACTACATTGATATATTAATGATACAGTTAAATTTGATGTAAGAAAGGAGAGTAGAAAACGTTACTCACTAATGAACTTTGTTGTATATCAAACATTGTGGAACTTACGCACTTATGATGCAAAATCAAGTACATTAAACGTCATAGTTAAAATTTGAATTTTGTAAAGTTGTCAGTTTGACATTGTTGGTTTTGTACTTAAGTGCGTAAGTTCTATATTGGTGCTTATAGAATTACAAAACAAAGTTCAAAACAAAAATTTATTTGAAGGAAATTTTTAAAAAACAATTTTCAAACTAAGTCAGGGATTTTAAGAGTTAATATAATACCTCTTAATAAAAGGGAGTGAGAAAAAGTCAAAAAAACTATCCATTATAAACAGCGAAGAACTTAACTGTTCAAATGTAAGCAGGTTTAAACTGGCAAAAAATATCTTGGACTAGGATCTCTTGTTTTCAGAGTTTTAAAAGTAAGTAAATTACTATTATTCTAGCGATAATTTTTACGGCTTCACTCTAAAGTAGATAGAAGGCTGAATAGTCACCTTTTAATAAATCTTGCCTCGCAAATCCATGGATTACTAATACTCAGACCTTATAGGGGAATTTTTCGATTCTTTTTTTAGTTGATATTGCTCACGAATCTCCTCTTCTGTAAAATGGATATGTATCTTTCCTTCTTGATCTATGTAATAATCCATTTCGCCATATTTGGTTTCGATTGAATGCATGTTGTGACCCCTTGTTATTTTTATAATCGTGTTTCAATCTTTTTTTAGTGGATCATGTTCGCAAATGAAATCATATTATAACATAAATTATAAATAATTATGTTTTAATGATTCTTAATTTAATGACAACGGAGCAGGGAAAAAAAGACATCAAGCAGGATATCTTTAATTATTTTCGGTTTATTTACTTGATTGAGTCGTAGAATGTTGGCGATAATGAATTTTAGAGAGTCATAAAAATAATAAAAACGTCTCTCAAGCAGAAACTTACAGAAAATCAACCTTGTCATACTTCCTAAGATTGGAGAAGTTAAAGCGATTTCCACAGATATTTTGAAGGCATTCCAAAAACAGTAACTGTCTCCAGATCACATGCCGGGGAGTACTAAGTCAGTATTCTTGTAAATAATGGGGAAGAACTTCCAGAAAAAAGAAATTTTCAGAACATATCTACTATTGGAGTAAATGTAGGTATCAAAAATTTTACGGTTTTCGCTACAGGAGAAATTATCAGTTAGTCTAACTGTTTCAAAAATCCTCTTCAGCGTGTAAAAGTACTTCAGAAAAAAGTTCGTCAAAACAAATAAACGGTTCTAGCAATAGAGAAAAAGCTAAACACAAGCTTTCTAAACTACATAAGAAAATAAGTAACCAGAGGAATTATTCCCAGCATAAAATCTCTTTTAGACGTGTTTACAAGAATCAAGCTGTTGCGCTGGAAAATCTAAATGTAAAAGTATGACTAAGAATCATCATTTCGTTCTGGCAACAGGTGATTCTGCATAGAAGAGTTTCATAACTAAGTAAAGCTGCATGGTTTGGAAAAACTATACTATTTTAATAGTGTAAGCAAAATAAGGAAACTATTCATCTCATAAATCACCTAACTTAGTTATTCTACATATTATGAGTTAATAATGATAGGTGCATAAACATTATAATCGTAAATATCGTAAGCAATAGGCCACTCATAGGCTCAAAGTAAGTTTCTATTCGTTGGAAATAGGGGAAAAGTATGCTAGCCCCCACAAATTCGAATATATTATAGGTGTCTATACTACCTGATTAGCAGGTTCATATCCACTAGTTCGTGTAATGGTTCCATATCCAATCACAATTTAGATAGTAGTGATGAATCCTTGCATCGATTGATTAATAAATTCGGAGAAATCTATTTCCAAACCCAAATGACACTTTCATTATGCAAGCTATTTGCTTTAACTTGCCGCTTCAGCTAGCTATGGTCATATATTTATCAGTTTAGCTATTTTCATCTCCAAGAAACTTCATAATCATCTCTATATCAGCCTGATCAGCACCAGTTTCTCTATTAATGACCATTCCTTTCGCAGCTTTTACCACCGCAGGTTCTGCGCTTACTGCTGCAGCTGTTACTGATACTACAAAAAAANNGCAAACTAGCCAATACTTTTTTCATTCTACTGGATGATTGTTTCCACATTCTTTTCACTCCATTTTATTAATTTAGATACAATTTTAATCGGTTAGGACTTCTGCAGTTAAATTGAAAAAATATACTATTGGCAAAAGTATGTGATTTCCAATTAAACTATATAAGTTCAGAACTAATATTAAGGATCAAACGTATATATTAATTATTATATATTACTTAGTATTTAACTTTTGTCAGTGACATCCCTAGTGTATATATACTGAGTTTTATATATATTATACAATATGAAAAAAGAATATTATATTTAAGAAGCAGAGTGATTTTGGTATCCCTAACTAGCAACCAGTATTGAGTTTAGTAGTCTCTAATATTCATTGATATAAATGAAGACCAGA
>PMJC01000088.1:2535-5125 GCA_003157235.1 Methanosarcina sp. | reverse complement strand
ATTTTTATGTCCCATGATTATCCCCTTTTGTATTTCAAATTTTTGACTGACTGGATAGCACGTTCAATTTCGTCAGCCTTGTACAAAACTCTGTTACCAATTCGATAAGCTTGTACAATTCCGGATTTAGACCAGTTGTTTAGAGTGGGTAATGAAATTTTAAGCAATTCCACAACCTCAAACCGATTAAGATAAACCGTTTTTTTCTCAGGAAGTTCTTTTCTCGGACTGATTTTTAATTTCTCCTCGATAATGTCAGAGAGTATCTTCTTGAACTCTTCGACATTGATTTCTTGAAATAAAATTTGTTGCATAACCTTCTAGATTTAAGTATGCAACAAAAATGATCGAATTAATTTGTAGGGGTTAGTATGTAGGGGACTACACTCTTTGTTAAAATTTAAATTTAATTATATCAGAATCCACTTTTTTTGCTTCCTCTAATAATCCTACTTCGTTAAAAAGGTCTAAAACGTAGTATAAATCCTTTTCATTGAAAATCTTTTTATACCTATCTGTTTCAGGTTGTTCCTTATAATTTAAGAAATCTTTAACTGTCTGACGAGTTATATTAATTATAAAATGTAAAAGATTGTATTTCTTTTCTTTTGATGGGAGTTTTAAATTATCATAAAATTTTAAGTAGTGTAGTATAAGTAATTGTCTATTTGCAGTAATTCTTCTTCCTGCTTTCGTATCAATTAACATTTCTAAGTCAGCAACTTCATTTCTCAGAGCTTCATTTTCTTCCAATATTTCANNTATTCTTATATCAAAATCCAATTGATTACCGTGAGTCATTGATTTCATAGTCTTTTTATTTGAAAAATGGATGATCCAACAAATTATTTGCGTTCTCCTCTTGTGAGATACGAATATACCTTAAAAAACTCCTTTCTGTCTGATGTCCTGTTATTTTCATAATAGAAATTGAAGGAACCCCCGCTTTAAATGAATTAGTTGCAAAACTTCTGCGTGCCGTATGAGTACAAATAAATTTGCATTTCTCTTTTGATGTCTTCTCTAATTTGCCACCCTTCGTTATGGAAAACTCGACCACATCTTTAATTTTTGCCAGGCTCCCGATATGCTTGAGATAAAAATTCATTTTTGGATTAGACATAGCTTTGGGAATTCTATTTTTATTTCTTCTCAAAATCTCTTTTACAAACCTATGTAATGGAATAATAACAACTTCATCCGTTTTGTTTGTTCTTATCTTAATTTTATCTCCATCAATTATGTTTTCTGTTTTCAGCTCGGAAAAATCCGAGAATCTTAATCCGGTATAACAACCTATTATAAATAAATCCCTTATACTTTCGAGTTGCTTATCTTTAGATATATCAAGATTATAAATTGCTCCTAATTCTTTCTCGTTTAAATAGATTTTGTCCGTATCCTCTGTCAATCTTTTAAATTTTCGTCTTTTGAAATAAACTGTTTTATTAATCCCTTTTTCTGTAGCCTCATTCAGGAAAGTCTTTAATATTTTAATATGCTTTCCTATTGTGTTTTGAGAATAGTTTTCCTTAGTAAGATATGCAACAAAAGAGTTATAAAATTCTAGATCAATATCTTCAAATTGCAAAGTCTTGTTTTTCGATTTACAATAGTCCTCTATCCTTTTTTGAGTAGTATTATATGCTTTGATTGTCCCAGTTGCTTTTAATGATTTACTTTCCTCTATATATTCCTTCATGAATGTGAAGAAATCAACTTTTCTATTTTCTGAAAATCTGATTGTCTTGTCAAGCTCTTTTTTGATTAGTCCGTTAGATGGTTCAAAACCATCATTCAATACTTTCCTGTAAGCATCAAATGCCTTTTTTTCAATATCTTTTAATGTACTGTTAAACTCAGGATACTCAGGAAATTTCTTTGTTCCTTTTACTTTTTGATTCTCCGAATCCCAATAAACAGGTTTTATCTTTTCTCCGGTAGAGTATTTTAATCTTGTATTATTATAGCTCAGGAAAAGATAAATTAATGATTCCTCTTTACTTTTTGGTTGCTTTAAAAAGAAATTTACCTCGGGCATAATTCATTTAATTTTACTCTTACGAAGATACAAAAATTAATTCGGGGGGACAGTACAGGGGACACTTTTTGTTAATTTCATTACTTTTCCTGATTTTTGTCTACATTGGCAAAACGCCACTAATTCACTGTTACAGAGAATAATTAAGGATAATTGAGTAAAACTAAGGATATAAAAATGTGGTCCAGCTGGGCCCACAGATTTAAANNTCGAGCCCAGCTGGGCCCACAGATTTAAAGCCACTACCAACACACAACGTGAAGTTAGTGGTTTTTTATTTCATGCCAGGTTTATGCCAGGTTTTGGACAAAATGGATAGATTCATTTCCTTTCAGGTTAAAAGAGGTTTGAAATTAGTGACAAACAATTGACCCCCCGGACCCGGAGTTTAAAAACTTTTGTTTTGTATTATACGTTCGGTAAAATCAGACCGCCTTTTGTTGTGTAAATACTGTCCGGATTTTAAATCCTTAATCATTTGTTACTTTTTTTTAAAAAGTCTTGCATTATTGATAAGGTTAAATACAAAATATTAAATTTGAAATACCG
>PMJC01000088.1:732-2410 GCA_003157235.1 Methanosarcina sp. | reverse complement strand
AGCCTGATAAGCAGGGACAATTTCCTGAATATCAGCTCATCACTGGCTAACGGAATACTGGCTTCAACACTGAAGCTCAATAATTTGACAGGGAACCAGGATCTTCATCTCGTTTTAAGGGAAGTGCCAGTGAAAGCACCCGATATAACAATAAATATAACAATGAAGGCCGATGGGATCAGTTACAAAGCTACAGCTAAAGGTTATGAAGGAAGCAATGACATGGGCTGGGACCAGTTCATTTTCACCAAGGCCAACTGATTATCCGGAATACTGTCATGCAGGTTCAATGAAAAACCCGGGTCGTTAGTCTGGGCCCACTTTCGCCCGCCATAGCTTTAGCGACGGCGGGTTTTTTAATATCTTATTCTGTTTTAGGTGTATAGGTTGAGATTGAGGCTGAGGCTGAGATCCTCTAAATGATATTCTCAGCTTTAACCTTAACCGCTGCCTTACGAGGTTGGCGCCAGGTTTACGCCAGGTTTTGAACAAAAATGGGGGACTTTATGACAGAATCTCTTTCTCTCAGGTTACAGGAGCTCAGAAGTTAGCGGCAATAAGATGACCACTTATACCCGTTGTTAAATCTTTGTTGTCTCGTTACTTTTGTTTAGTGTTTCTGAGTTTCAGGGATGACCGGATAAAGGTGGTCGGAATGTTATAACTTTGAATCAAAAGAAACTGGATTTTACAAAGATGATGAGACAACAATAATTTCCTGTAAAAAAGTATACTGATCATTCAGGAACATAATATATGGATAATAGAATATCAATGATTAAAAGATATGAACTATGTCGAGAAGAAAATGTATGCAGATTGTGAGAGGACAACACACTGTTGATGGTGCTGGTGTTCATTTGCGCAGAGTCCTGGGATTGAATACAGTTGAAGATTTTGATCCTTTCTTAATGTTAGATGGTTTTGATTCTACCAATCCTCAGGATTACATTAAGGGATTCCCATGGCATCCACATCGTGGAATTGAAACAGTCACCTATCTCTTAGAAGGAGAAATAGAACATGGTGACAGCTTAGGCAACAAAGGCGTCATACGAGATTATCAATGTCAGTGGATGACTGCGGGATCAGGGATTATTCACCAGGAGATGCCTCAAGCGTCTGAAAGACTGTTAGGCTGTCAGCTATGGGTCAATCTTCCAAAAGAAGAGAAAATGACACAACCAGCTTATCGTGATATAAAAAAGCCTGATGTTTCGGTGGTTCAGGAAAAAAACGCAACCATCAGAGTCTTATCCGGTATCTATCATGACCTGTACGGAGCAGTGAAGGGAGAACATGTAAAAGTTCAGTATCTGGATGTAGCATTAGAACCCAATAGTGTTTGGCTTTATCAAGAAACCTCCAACGATCAAACCTTATTCCTTTATCTGATTGAAGGAACTTTAGCTGCAGATGATGCTCTGGTTAATTTTGAAGAAAAAGCTTGTGCAATCTTAATGTCAGGTTTATCAGTAAAGAACTCTGACTATGATGAAGTGCTGGTTAAGGCAGGAACTGAAGGAGCAAGATTTTTCCTTATCGCTGGGAAACCGCTTAAGGAACCAGTTGCTTGGGGTGGACCTATAGTTATGAATACAGAAGAAGAATTAAATGAAGCTTTTAGAGAACTTAATAATAAAACCTTCATTAAACATGACAGGCCTAAAGAACTATA
>PMJC01000088.1:0-693 GCA_003157235.1 Methanosarcina sp. | reverse complement strand
AAAAACTGCTGCTGCTGATCTTATGAGACTTGAAACCGCAATTGCCAATAGTTCCCGTAAACGAGAAGATACGAGGGATCCTTGGGCTAATTAAAGGCAAGGATAATTTTAAAGATATTGAAATTATGAATTAAAATGATAGTTTTGTTAAGCCGTTTTTTCCGTGAAAAAGCTTTTTTTATTGGACCAACTTCAATGGGATCAATTGGCTCAGCGGAATAGGGTCAGATTAACAGGAGTATGTAAATAATCAATTAATAATAAAAAGTATGAGTCTAACTTCTCAAAAAGTCACAGTATTCGAAAAAATAGGGTATAGTCTTGGAGACTTAGCTGCGAACCTGGTTTTCCAAACATTAATTACTTATTTAGCTTATTTCTATACTGATATTTACGGGCTGAAAAACACCGATGCCTCAATAGTGATGTTAACTGTCGGCTTAGTTGCCGCATTTGTGTTTAATCCAATAATTGGATTACTGGCTGACAGAACCAATTCGAAATGGGGCAAATTCCGGCCCTGGGTATTATACACTGCGATTCCTCTTGGCGTTATTGCTATACTGGCCTTTTCAACACCCCATTTTTCATACAAGGGAAAATTAATTTATGCTGCTGTAACGTATACTTTTTTGTTGTTGATGTATGCTTCCAGTAATCTTCCGTATGCAGCTTTGAGCGGTGTATTAACCG
>PMJC01000033.1 GCA_003157235.1 Methanosarcina sp. | reverse complement strand
GGTTGTCCAAATGTTACAAGTAAAATGGCAGCCAGATTTTCAACCGGCGGTAAATTGTTTTCCGTTTCAGGTGGCAGTTTAGTTTATAAACAGATATATGATCCACTAACAAAAAATCTGGAAGCCATCAGCGCTTTTTCCGGGAAAGGGGGTTATCTCAATTTATTGCAATATATTTCTCAAAAAGGAATACTGGAATATACATTTCCGGAAGGCATGTGGGAAGTGTATGGTTTATTTTCTGCACCTACAGGTCAGAAAACAAAGCGATCAGGTAAAGGTGGAGAGGGACCCGTTCTTGATCATTTTGACAGATCGTCTGTAAAGGAATACTTAAAGCGTTTCGATTCATTATTTATTCAAAAAAGTTATATCCGATCAACTTTTAACGACTCCTATGAAGTCTACGGTGCAGATTATACTCCATTGTTCCTTGAAGAGTTCAGCAAACGAAGAGGATACAGACTTGAGGAGAACCTTGATCATCTTTTTTCAGCTGAAAAAACAGATACTTATCATCGCATACTCTGTGATTACAGAGAGACAATATCTGACCTTCTCCTCGAAAATTTTATGGAAGTATGGTCGGCCTGGGCAAAAACGCATAATGTAAAAACTGTGGAACAGGCTCATGGTGCGCCGGGTAACCTGCTTGACCTTTATGGTGCAGCCGATATTCCACAGACTGAATCATTTGGAGCAAGTGTATTAGGCATCCCTGGAGTAAGAATAGACCCGGACTATAACGAAAAGGTTTTTGGCCGTCCCGATAAACTGGTAATGAAGTTTGCATCATCAGCCTCAAACGTGGAGGGGAAAAAATTAACTTCATCGGAATCCGCAACATGGCTAGGAAACCATTTTAAAGTAGCTCTTTCACAGGTAAAACCACAGATTGACGAACTGTTTGTAAGCGGAATAAATCATATTATGCTTACTTGTGCAGCGTATTCTCCAGACAGCATTAAGTTTCCGGGCTGGAGATTTTATCCTGGTTCAAATTTTGGTCCCACCTCAGCTTTTGCCGATTATATGCCTGATTTTTCAAATTATATAAGCCGCTCTCAGAAACTTCTCCAAAACAGCAAACCGGACAATGAAGTGCTTATTTATATGCCGATCCACGACTTGTGGAGTAATTGCGAAGATGACGATGAACGCAGTAAACTGAAGATGTTTACCGTGCATAATACTCAAAACTGGCTATATAAATTTGATTTTGGAATAATTGCCCGTAATCTGCGTTTTGCCGGATTTGATTTTGATTACATTTCCGATCGTCAGATTTTGAAATCAAGTATATCAGAAGGTCAAATTATGACTTCGGGAGGTACAAGATATAAGACAATTGTTATTCCAAACTGTAAATTGATACCAGTTGAAACAATTACTAAGCTAAGGGATCTGGCAAAGGGCGGGGTTAATATTGTTTTTGCCTTTAAAATGCCAGCAGATATCCCGGGTTTTAATGATATTGAAAATCGTCGCCTGAAATTAACTCAGATTACAAGAGAAATGAGAAAGATGAATTCTGTTTATGTCACCTCAGAATATACCAGGATTCTGGAAAAATTGGGTATGCATAAGGAATCATTCGAAGAAAACAATTTAAATTATATCCGGAAGAAGAATGATAAAGGTGTCTTCTATTTTATAGCAAACCAGAGCAACTTGTTTCATGAGGGTTGGGTTGAACTGGGGAAGGAATTTCGAACAGCCTGTATTTATGATCCGGAAACCGGTAAGAAGGGAATCGCCGGTACAAAAGCCAAAAAGATTTATCTTCAGTTGGAACCAGGGCAATCATGTTTTATTGAATTATATAACGAAGACACTAAAGAACAATGGAGCTATTTCAGGGAAGCTTTATNNTGTCAGTTTTATTAAAGGTGCACCCGCATTACCTGCTTCATACAAATCACATGAACTTGGCAGCTGGGTTAATGCTCCAGATACCATAGCCAGATATTTTAGCGGGGTTGGACGTTACGAGATTATTTTTGATATCCCTGGTGAAATGGGGAATAAAAGCCAATTTAAACTAAGTTTGGGAGAGGTCAGGGAAGTAGCAGATGTGTTGATTAATGATGTGTATGTAGGACGAACATGGAGTGTTCCCTTTGAGATTAATGTCGACTCAAAACTTATAAAAGCCAAGGGTAACAAACTACGGGTGGAAATCAGGAACCTTGATGCCAACAGGATAATATGGATGGATCGTAACAAAGTCTCATGGCAAAATTTCTTTTTCGTCGATGTTTCTTACAACAGTTTTAATGCCGCAGGTTGGAACCCTGTGCCATCGGGTTTGATTGGCCCGGTTAAATTATTGAGTGCAGAATAATAATTGATATTAGAGAATTAATTGTCAATGGTTGAATATTATACAATGTCAACAATTATGAAAAAAGGGAATTGTTTTATCATTTTAATATTGCTTACAATGATGTTCAATACAAATACAGTTGGACAGGTTCTAAGTTCTAATTACTTGAATAACAGGGAACCACTTTTTAAGAAACCTTACATTGAACTTCCACTGGGTTCTGTCAAACCAAAAGGCTGGTTGCTGGAAATGCTCATCAGACAGAAAGATGGATTGACCGGGAATCTTGATAAGTTTTATTCAAAGGTTATGGGCCCACGTAATGGATGGCTTGGCGGCGATGGGGACCAGTGGGAACGTGGACCATATTGGTTGGATGGATTATTACCCCTTGCATATATTCTTGATGATGAAAACTTAAAAGCCAAATTAAAACCCTGGATCGAATGGACTATTAACAGTCAACAGGAAAACGGATATTTCGGACCATCGGTTGATTATCAGCCAGAAAAGGGGCTTCAAAGAAATAATTCTCATGACTGGTGGCCTAAAATGGTAATGTTGAAAGTTTTACAGCAATACTATTCAGCAACCGGTGATAAAAGGGTTCTTGACTTAATGACCGGTTATTTTCATTATCAATTAAAAACTCTTCCCTTGCAACCTCTGGGATACTGGACTGACTGGGCAGAATACCGCGTTTGCGATAATTTGCAGGCTGTTTACTGGCTTTACAATATAACAGGGGATTCTTCACTTCTCGAGTTGTCCGAGTTACTCTATAGTCAGGGATTTAATTATACCAATATGTTTTTTGGACGCGACTTGCTCTCAAAAATCAATTCCTTCCATGGAGTAAACCTTGCCCAGGGATTCAAGGAACCGGTTATTTACTATCAGCAACATCACGATCAGAAATTTATTTATGCAGTGAAACTTGGATTTTCCGATTTGCTTAAGTATCATGGGCAGCCACAGGGAATGTATAGTTGTGATGAATCCCTTCACGGCAATATTCCCACCCAAGGCACTGAATTATGCAGTATTGTTGAATTGATGTTTTCACTTGAAAAAATGATGGAAATATCAGGTTATGTTGAATTTGCCGATCATCTTGAAAAAATTGCATTTAATGCATTGCCGGCGCAGGTAAGTAACGACTTTATGTCAAGGCAATATTTCCAGCAACCTAATCAAGTCATGATCACACGTAATTTGCATAATTTTGATATTAATCATGGTGAAACAGAACTTGTTTTTGGGCTGCTAACCGGTTATCCATGCTGTACTTCAAATTTTCATCAGGGCTGGCCGAAATTTATTCAGAATCTATGGTATGCATCAGAAGACAAGGGTCTTGCAGCCATTGTTTATAGCCCATCAGAAGTTGAAGCCCTGGTTTCGGAACGTGTAAAAGTAAAAATTACAGAAGAAACATTCTACCCAATGAGCAATGAAATAAATTTTACACTTAGAATTCAGGACCAAAAAGTAGATAATGTAGAGTTTCCATTTCATCTTAGGATTCCAGGTTGGTGCAAAAATGCAAAAATTGAAATCAATAGCATAGCCTGGGCTAATCCTAAAGGAGGACAAATAATTAAAATTAATCGTGTCTGGAAATCGGGTGACAAAGTAAAAGTCACTTTGCCCATGAATATTACCACGAGTACATGGTGCGAAAATTCGGTTGCTGTAGAACGAGGGCCACTTGTATATGCTCTCAAAATCGGAGAACGTTGGGAAAAGAAAGAGGTATTCGATGACCCTGCCCGTTTTGGGGAATGGTATTTCGAAGTATTTCCTACTTCGAAATGGAATTATGGGATAATGGATTTCAATCCTGATAAAATGGAAGAATCTTTTCGACTGGTGGAATATGCTGATAAGCAAAAATTAAACTTCCCCTGGAATCAGGAAAATGCACCTGTTGAAATAAAAGTTAAAGCTAAAGAAATAAAATCGTGGAAATTGTACAATGAAATGGCGGGCCCATTGCCTTTCAGCAGGACAGTTTATGGAACAAATACGAATGATATAACCGAGGAAGAGGTAACTCTGATCCCATATGGCTGCACAACTTTGAGAATTTCAGAGTTTCCGGTAATCAAAGAATACCCAAAACGTTAAAAAGGAATAAATAAAAAATGTTTAACAAGTAAATATCTGGTACTGTGAAAATAAATAATTTTTTTTTGGGGGTATTACTTTGCATAATTCATTTAGATGCAGTTGCCGGTAATTTGTATTTTAATGTAACAGACTACGGAGCCGCTAATGACGGAAAAACAATATCAACCCTGGCTATACAAAAAACCATTGATGCCTGTGCTGCAGCAGGCGGGGGTAAGGTTATTTTCCCGGCCGGGATATACTTGACCGGACCTCTTTTCCTCCGAAACAATATTGAGGTAGAAATTGGATCTGGTGCAATATTACTTTTTGATGATAATATTTCACAGACTCCGGTAATTGATGGTTCATGGGAAGGCATAGAACGTAAAGTTTA
>PMJC01000201.1 GCA_003157235.1 Methanosarcina sp. | reverse complement strand
CGCCGCGACGCTGACGGTAACGAACCAAACCGCCGGGCCGTTATATGCAACTGGTCAGGACTTTAGATAGCTTCGTAAACATGATCAGGACTAACCTACTCTACTGGGACCAGCAACTGAGAGAAAAGGCCACCGCTCAGGAATTGTTAATAAAATAACCCTGGTCATAAATAAAATACCGGGACATTAAGATAGCGTAATGATAAGAAGAGGTTTATCCAATAATTTATGATTAATTATATCTAATGCAGCAACTTGCGAAAATAGAGGTCATTATTACAGGAATGAAAAAAAAGGTCGTTTAACTTATATTCATTTATCATTTACGGTTATGTTCAGAAAAAATATTCAAGTTGCTTTCCGGAACTTATTTAAGAACAAAGTATCATTAATCATAAATATAATTGGAATGTCAGTAAGCATTATGCTGGCCATTCACTTAACGCTTTTTGTGATTAATGAACTGAGTTATGATCGTTTTCATAAAAATCGTGATCGAATCTTCAGAATTCAATCAGAATTTAGTTTTCCAGGGGAGAATACAAATACATATGCAATTTGTCAGGGACAATTACCCCTTGTTGTTAATGGGATAGTCCCTGAGGTTGAAACCTGCGTGCGTATATACTACAATCAAAGAATCACTTTCGAGTTCAATGACAAACGATTTACCAACAATCACCTGATTTGTGTTGATTCAACCTTTTTCGATGTTTTCTCTTTTAAACTTCTAAGTGGGAATCCACATCAAGATCTATCAGTCAAGGGGAATCTGTATATCAGCCAATCTCTCGCATTGAAAGTCTTTGGAACATCTGATGCAGCGGGGAAGGTGGTCACAACTAAAAATAATACATATAACATAACAGGTGTTTTCGAAGATATTCCAAAAAATTCCCATCTTCAGTTTGATTTAATAACTGGTTTATCAGAGGTTAAGCATTATATAAAAGGCAGTGGACTTGAATTTCTTACTTATGTTGAACTAAAGCAAA
Source organism: Methanosarcina sp. (assembly GCA_003157235.1). GTDB lineage: Archaea > Halobacteriota > Methanosarcinia > Methanosarcinales > Methanosarcinaceae > Methanosarcina. The sequence goes on along the minus strand of PMJC01000201.1, from coordinate 1,928 downwards.
ATGTTGATAAAGAAACCGCGCTAAAGAAGGTATGCGATAAATATGATGAACTTACAAGAGAATACTGGAAAGAAAGTGGCAACAAATGTATAGGACATGCACAATCCCTTACAAATGTCTGGCTTCACTCAAATAATGTCAGGAATGATACCCAACACGGAAATATCAACAATATTTATATCGCTGGAGTTCTGATAGCATTCATTTTGCTTATTGCGATTGTGAATTTCATCAACCTGGCTATTATTCAAGCTGAAGACAGGGCAAAAGAGATAGGAATCAGAAAGATGTCCGGAGCAACAAGTGGAAATATTCAACGTCAGTTTATGGGTGAAGCATTCCTGATAATTGTTTCTTCTCTGATTATCGCTCTTATTCTGACAAAATTGACTCAACCAGTGTTTAATAGTCTTACCGGGAAACTGGTTGCTCTCTCTTTTTCAACTTCAGTTAAACTTGTCTTGGCAATAGTAATTCTTTGCGCAATTATTGGCATAGTTGCTGGGATTTATCCTTCATTCTATTTATCGAAATTTCCGGTAACAAGGATCTTCAAAGGTAGTTCTCCAATGGGAAAGAAGACCAGTACTCTTTCAAAAGTCTTGGTATTTCTACAGTTTTCAATTGTAATTTTTTTGATATCAGATTTATTGGTTTTTTATAAGCAAATGAATTTCATACGGAACACTGACATGGGTTTCCGAACGGAACAGGTTGTAGGTATTACAGATCAAAATGGAGGAATTTATAAAAGTTATAAAGCAATTAAACAATCATTACTTCAAAATCCTGGAATCCTCAATGTTTCATTGGCACAGGGCATTTCATCTGAGAAAATGAGTGGTCAATATGCCAAGCGATGTGGAAATGGAGATACAAAGGAGATTCTTGTAAACCAAAACCGCACTACATATGGCTTTATTAAAACTTTTGATATAAAATTGATTGAGGGGCGTGATTTTGATATTAATATGCCTACAGATAACCATGCATTCATTATTAATGAAACAGCGAAAAAGGAATTAAACTTACCAGATAACGCAATTGGACAGAGTTTGGTTTTAAATGAAGACACAGGAAATGTAATCGGAGTTGTTAAAGACTACCATTTCGCATCGCTGCACGACAAAATTGAACCACTCTTCATCACATTGAATGAACTAAATTATTGGGGAGATATATTTATCAGATTAACCCCCGGGTTTATTAATGAAGGACTTAATTTTATCACCCAGACCTTACAAGAAGTTGATCCTCACTATATTTTAGAGTATGAATTTGTGGATGATCATTTTAATCAACAATACAAATCAGATTTAAAAATTAATAGCATGATCTTTTATGCGACAATCCTTTCCATTTTTATTGCATTAATGGGTCTGGTTGCACTTGCTACTGTCACAATCGCAAAACGTACCAAGGAAATCGGAATCAGGAAAGTATTTGGTGAATCAGTTTCAGGAATTACAAAAATACTGCTGAATGATATAATCAGGTGGGTTTTTCTTGCAAATATTGTAGCGCTACCAATGGCATATTTTATAATGCAAAAATGGCTCCTGAATTTTGCTTATCGGATTAGTTTTCCATTTGTTTCTCTTCTGATTGCTGGAATAATGGCAGCAAGTATCGCTTCTCTGGCAATTATTTATCAGGTTGTTAAAACTGCGATTCAGAATCCAATTACTGCATTGAAATATGAATGAAAGAATACAATTGTGTGGCTTTCAATCAAAAACCTCAATGATCTTTAAACCATAGCTACTTAGCATGACTGTTAGAAAAATAACGTAAAACATGACAGTTTCAAAAAGCTGCATATAACACGGACGGTTTAATTAATTGACTTCGGCAGCCCGGACAACATCGTAATACATGAGAAAGTATATAAGATCAATTTTAGGCCACTTATTTAGTCGATCCTTAAA
>PMJC01000136.1 GCA_003157235.1 Methanosarcina sp. | reverse complement strand
CCCCCCTTTACCAAATAGTATCTACATCAGCCACTCATACTAGACCCCAATTTTGAGCAGCTTTGAATTAATAATTTACTTGTTGGAACTAGTAAGTTTGAATAAATATCTTGATAGTTTTACACAAGTAGTTGTATCTCCGAATGTATATATAAATAGGAAATATAACTTCTAAACTGATTTCTGAATGGTTCTTTGTTTTTGGAGATTTCTAAGTACAGTGTACTTGATTGATCTGATCCTGTTTTGTAAAATACATCCTAATAACTTCGTAAATTTGCTTTTTTTAAGAATTTCTTTACTTAAAATTGCGTATTACAGAATTAAATCTTTGATATTTTCATGATTAAGTTTCCATTGGGAGAAATGTCTACTGTAGACTCACAGAAGTATGGAAAACCATTTGGAGACTTCATTCAGAGCATTTTGGGAATACATAATCAAATAATAGAAGCTAACCTACAATTCCCTTCTTCATCATTTATAAGCGAGAAACAAAATGCAGTTACATTTAGTAGCTATTAGATTTAAGAATAAATAGATAAATAAATAGGATCTATAAATATAATTCAATTTTACTATGTTTAAGGTAAGTACATTTGTTTAACTATGAGCTTGGATACTTTTTAATACGCATGATATTACTAAGGCAAACATTAGTTCATACTACAAAAAAGCAAATAATAATCGAGTATTATTATTGGTTAAAACATTATTTTGGGCCCTCGAGTTGGAGAAGATTTATCAGTCTCAACTTAACAGGTAATAGTAAATGAATTTTGTTGAAAAAAAGTTTGCTTGGACTTAGATATAAATATGGTTGAGAATAAAAGCTCATTTAAAATATAATAATATATGTATATAAAGTGCATATTATTGGAATTAACACATGATAGTTATTATCATGGTTGGCACATAAAAGACGCAGTTCAATTTTCAAAGAGGAATTTAATATATTTTATCCAATCCATGAGTATTAAAGTAAAAAATATTTGATTCAAAAAATACTTTGACGAAACTGCAAAAAGTATGGATGAAGACGCTTTTAAGATGAAAAATAAAGGATTCCCCCTAAGTGTAATGCTCAGGCTGAAGCAATTCTAGTTATATGCTTATAAAAGAGTTCCGATGTTTAAATTTCTCTTACATCTTCTTTTGGAAAAAGTATCCTTATTTTTACTTTCAAGCATTTTAATGTTAGGTTCAATGTTGTATAATTTCGCCTGGATATGTATATCTACCTTTTCCCATTATTACGCCGGTATTTATACTTGTATTAATACCGGTATGCACATCATCTCCCATAATCACACCAAGTTTTCTCCTGCCAGAGTCGAGAATTTTGCCCTTAAGCCTAACTTTTATATTTTTTCCGTCGTTGCGGAGATTTGCAACTTTCGTGCCAGCTCCAAAATTACAGCGCCTGCCGATTATACTATCACCTACATAACTCAGATGCCCTACATGGGTACCTTCCATAATAATCGAATTCTTTATCTCCACTGCATTTCCAACCCTGACATTTTTCCCGATAGCAGTGTAAGGACGAATAAAGCAGTTTGGACCTATATCACAATTTCCCCCTATTACAACAGGCCCTTCGATATACGAACCACTTCTTATAAGAGTGCCTTTTCCGATAACAACTTTGCCTTTTATGGTTGTATTCGGTTCCACTGTGCCTTCACAACTGCTTTTAAGATCTTTCAGGAGGGTCTCATTTGCTTTCAGAAGATCCCATGGATATCCTATATCTATCCACTTGCCCTCCAGAAGACTGTAACCAACAGTCACTCCACTATCGATTAACATCTGGATAGAATCTGTAATCTCTAATTCATTTCTTACTGAAGCATGGGTTCTGTCAATGAAATCAAATATTGAATCTCTGAAGAGATATATTCCGGCATTTGCAAGATTAGTTGGAGGATTTACAGGTTTTTCAATTATCCTGACCACTTTATTCTTTTCAATCTCAAGCATCCCAAAATCAGACGGGTTTTCCACCTCTTTCACACAGATCAAAGCTTCTTCTGATCTTGAAATCAAGGTTTTTAAGTCCTCCTTTCCGATTAGCATGTCTCCATTAAGTACAAGAAAAGCCTCTTCAACATATCTCTTTGCATAACCAATTGCATTTGCAGTTCCTAACTGCTCCTTCTGATGCACGTAATCTATGCTTAATCCAAATTTACTTCCATCTCCGAAATACTCCCTTATCTGCCTCTCCATATATCCTGTAATGAAGACAAAACTTTCAATACCTGCTTCTACCGCTGAGTTCAGAATATGTTCGATAATGGGTTTATTTGCAACCGGGAGCATTACTTTAGGACATTCAGAAGTTAGAGGCTCCATCCTTGTACCTTTGCCTGCCACAAGGACAACTGCCTTCATTTAAGCGCCTCCTTCATTATATTTTCAGCCATTTCAAAAATATCATCAACATTTTCCCTGGCTTCAGCTGTAATTCTAACTTTTGCCTCTGTGCCTGAGGGACGTATAAGCACCCAACCGGTTTCCATATTCACGCGGATACCATCTATATCAAGGACTTCTCCCAGGGGCTCGAGTTTCACCTTTACCCTTTCCATAAACTCTGCTTTTTTTTCGTTTTCACAGGGCAGAGTCCCTCTTTTAGTGGCATAACGAGGGAGTTTTTCCCTGAGTTCGCTTAGTTTCTTTTCCTTCACAATCTCGATAATCTTTGCGGCTGCATAAACTCCATCCGGGCAGTAGGAGATTTTTGGGAAAATCCAGCTTCCGGAAGGTTCGCCTCCGTAGGTGGCGTTGAACTTTTTTATGCCCTCAGCAACATAGACATCTCCAACCTTGGTCCTCACGATTTTAGAATCCTTGAGAAAATCATCAACCATCATGGAGGTGTCCACAGGCACAACCACGGTCCCTTTGCTATCTCCACATTCATAGAACCCGAAAATAGTAAGCAGCTCGTCTCCTGACACGAAATTACCTTTCTCATCTACTGCCATCATTCTATCTGCATCACCGTCATGCGCTATACCCAGATTGGCTCCGAAATCCAAAACCGTTTTTTTGAGCAGAGAAAGGTTTTCATCGTTTGGTTCCGGATTTCTTGCAGGAAAATGCCCATCAGGCTGAGCGTTAAGGGTTATTACCTCACAACCCAGTTCCTGAAGAAGATAAGGACTAATCGTTCCTCCTGCTCCACACCCACAGTCCAGTACTATTTTCAAACTAGAATTTCCTACTAATTTTTTGATCTTATTCATATGGGCCCGAATAGCATTTCCATCTTCTTCGAATTTGCCTATCAGGTTCCAGGGAACCCTTGTAAAGCCCTCTGTTTCAATAGCTTTTTCGATCTCATCCTGCTGAGCCGAATCAAAAGCCATACCATCAGGATTCCAGAGTTTAATTCCGATATATTCAGATGGATTATGTGAGGCTGTGACCATTACACCACATTCGTAAGCTCTTGCAGCATATGCCAAGGTTGGGGTGGTAACAAGTCCGATTTCTACAACATCACAACCTGCTGAAGTAAGTCCTGCAATAAGCGCATGCTCTATCATAGGTGCCGAGACTCTTGGATCCCTCCCGATAACAGCAGTTTTTTTCCGACTTCCCAGTACGAGCCCGACTTTAAGTGCAAGTTCAGGCGTGATTTCTTTGTTTGCTATGCCTCTTATTCCTGAAGATCCAAAGAGTTTCATATGTCCCGCTCCGCAATTTCCTAAAATAATTCTCCCTGAATTTTCGTTATTTTCAATTTTGAAATATTCAATCCGTCTTATTATTCTACAGTGACGCTTTTTGCAAGGTTGCGCGGCTTGTCAATAGAACAGCCTCTAGCAAGAGCTGTATAATAAGCAAGCAGCTGGAGGACCACAACATTCAGCAGGGGCGACAATAATTCGTCACCCTGAGGAACTGTGAGCACAATATCTGCATACTTTCCTATCTCAGTATCCGTATTATTAGCAACTGCTATGACTATCGCATCTCTTGCTTTTACTTCTTTTATATTGCTCAGCACCTTTTCGTAAGTAGGGCCTCTTGTTGCAATTGTGACTACAGGTGTTCCTTTTTCAAGTAGGGCAATTGGTCCATGCTTAAGCTCTCCAGCGGCAAAGCCCTCTGCATGCACGTATGAGATCTCTTTTAGTTTAAGAGCTCCTTCAAGGGCAATTGGATAGTTCAGGTGCCTTCCAAGGAAGAAACAGCTTTTTGCATGAGCAAAGTTCTCTGCACATTCCTTCATTGATTCTTGCTGGTTGAGAATTTGTTGAATCTGCCCCGGAACCTTCCTGATTGCCGTAATGAATCTTTTAACATAATCAGGGCTTAACTTGCCTCTTGAGAGGGCAAATCTGACGGCAAGCAAATAAAGAATGGTAATTTGGGTGCTGAAGGTCTTGGTTGCCGCAACTCCTATCTCGGGCCCTGCTCTAGTATATATCACACTATTTGCTTCTCTTGTAATAGTACTTCCTACAACGTTGGTGATTGCAAGGGTAGGGCAATTGTAAGACATAATTTCCCGCACAGCTGCAAGGGTATCTGCAGTTTCCCCTGATTGGGTGATAGCTATTGCCAGTGTTCCATTATTCATAACAGGGCTTCTATACCTGTATTCCGAGCAGATATCTATATCACAGTGAATTCCTGCCAACTGTTCAAAAAGGTATTTTCCAAGCATACCTGCATGCCAGGAGGTCCCACATGCCAATATCTGGATTCTTGAGAGCTTCCTTATCTCCTCATCAGTCATGTTCAGTTCTTCGAGATAGATTTCCCCTTCAAGTTCCGAGACCTTGCCTGAGAGTGTATTATGAATTGCACTTCCCTGCTCATGAATCTCCTTAAGCATGAAATGTTCGTAACCGGCTTTTTCAGCAGCTTCGAAGTCCCATTCTATAGTTTCTATTTTCTTTTCGCGGATTTTCCCCTCTTTGTCAAAAATCTCTACACTGCCAGGAGTCAAAATCACTGTTTCAAAGTCATTTATGAAAATAACGTCTCTTGTATAATTAAGAAAAGCAGTTACATCTGATGCGGCAAAGTTTTCCCCTTTTCCAAGCCCTATAACAAGTGGGCTGTCTTTTCGGGCAAGAACGAGTTTTCCAGGTTCGTCAGCACAGATAATTGCAAAGGCGTAAGAACCCTCCATTTCCTTCAGGGCTCTATGAAGTCCTGTAAAGATTTCGCATTTTGCTTTATTTCCATCCGGACTCCCATATATGTGCTTGTGAAGTAGATGTGCGACCACTTCAGTATCTGTTTCCGATATGAATTTGTATCCTTCTGCAATTAATTGCTCTTTCAATGCCATGTAATTCTCGATTATCCCATTATGCACGACCGAGATCTTCGATGGATTCCCAGAGTTATGCGGGTGGGCGTTTACTGTACTCGGTCGGCCGTGAGTCGCCCATCGAGTATGCCCTATTCCTATGTTGCCACTTATTTCTTTAGGGATTATGGCTTCAAGGTTTACAATTTTTCCTACTGATTTGTAAGTTTTGATTTCGTTTCCCAGAATCGTAATACCAGCAGAATCATATCCTCGATATTCTAGTTTTTTGAGGGATTCGATAATTACAGATGCAGCAGAATTCTTCCCTGCATATCCTACAATTCCACACATTTTTTTACCCCCTTTTTGGAAATTAAAGAACCACTGAATGACGGGGCAGATCTTTGTATATGGTGTTTCCAGATTCCACCAAGCAATCGACAGCTATCGTTACTCCAGCTTTCACAAGGACACTGTTTCCTATCCGATTATCATCCCCAAAAATGGTACCAAGTCTGGGGGCTCGATGGATGATTCCGTTCATAATGATCAACAGTCCGTCTTTTTCTTCAACAAACAAACCTGAGCCAATTGTATTGTTGCTTCCAATTATTGAATGAGATATTTGCCCATGTGAGTATATCCTGCAGTCGTTCATTATTATGCTGTTTTGGATCTCGGTAAATGACCTGATTGATACATTATTTCCTATTGTTGTGGAAGGCAGAATGACAACATTAGGACCGACGTCGCAATTATCTCCTATGACTACAGGACCTACGATGTAAGTTCCGGAGCGAATTTTAGTATTTTTCCCTATTGCTACCTTCCCCCGGATTACAACTCCTTCTTCAATTTCTCCTTCTATTCTCAAATTTTTTGCAGGGTCCAAGACTATGGCATTTGCTTTTAACAGATCCCATGCATGGATAGCGTCCAACCATTTCGATTCTGTCGGGACAGAAGTAACTGTTTTTCCCTCATTGATCATAAGCTGAATGGTATCTGTTATTGCATACTCTCCATTTTCCGATATAGGGGTTTTTTCAATAGTTTCAAAGACTTGCGGGGTGAAAATATAAATTCCAGTATTTACAATACGACTAATATCACCAGGTCGTTTTTCCAGAATCTTTGTAACCTTTTCCTTTTCTTTCAACACCACACCGTAGCCTGCAGTATTTTCCATCCTTACTGTTAGAAGGCTCACATCCCCCTTGTAATTATTAAGAAGATCAGCTATGGTTTTCGGTTCCACCAGATTGTCACCATTCAGAACGAGAAATCCTGAATCATCGAGATCGATTAATTTTTTTGCTTGTTCGATTGCATGTGCTGTGCCAAGCTGAGCTTTCTGTTCTACATATTGTATTTTTACTCCAAAGTTTAGCCCATCTTGAAAATAGTCCATTATTCGTTCTTTTTCATAACCAACAACCAATATAATTTCATTAATTCCATTTTTTTCAAGCGAATCAATAACATGCTCCAAAATTGGCCTGTTGGCGATAGGCAGCATTACTTTTGAACGCGTGAGAGTAAGAGGCCTGCAGCGAAGCCCCTCTCCTGCTGCTAGGATGATAGCTTTCATAAACTTAATGAATCTTTTTTAGAATTTATACATTACCTTTGAAAATCTTAAACGTGATAGATTATATGTAAATATATATATAATGTATTGCAAGTGGTAAAAAAAATCTTACAATCAAAATTATTTTTGATATTCAGAGAAGCGGTTGTTCCTATAAGTAAAACCCCTGTACATCAAATATTAATTTCAAAATCAAGCATTTTTTTGTATCTCCAGATTTTGCAGTGGATCTATAACTTATGAAGACAAAATATATTAAAAATCAACCAATAAACATATATATAAGTATTACCTACAACCTGAAACCACTTAATCAGAGCAAAAGCTCTTGAATCATACTAACACTGGCAGTATTTCCAGTAATTGTTATACCCATTAAAATCCCTAAAATTTATTTACAGCATCTAGATCTTTGTGTGGAATAGCAAATATCAAAAAATTATGAATAAGGGAATCATACATATGAAGAACCAAATTAGATACAATATAAAAAAGTTTGTTTTAAATTTACAGCAAATATGTGACATTGCCCCTCTATTCTAAGAAAACTCTCTGATCTAAAAATCAGGGAATTACATCCCTATTTTAGGCTATTGCACGAACATATATCTTTTTCTAGACGCCTAGTCATTTGCTTATTTTTATTTCGCTGAAACTCCTATTTGCTTTTGAAAAGGGTTTGGA
>PMJC01000282.1 GCA_003157235.1 Methanosarcina sp. | reverse complement strand
AGCACCAGATGTGGGCAGCTCAGTACTTCAATTACAGAAAGCCTCGCACTTTCATTACATCAGGTGGCCTGGGCACAATGGGATATGGATTTCCTGCAGCCATGGGGGCCAAAGTTGGCAGGCCTGATAAAACTGTTATTGACATCGCAGGAGACGGCTCTTTTCAGATGAACTCTCAGGAACTTGCAACTGTGGTTCAGAATGAAATCCCTGTTGTTGTCGTGATCCTGAATAATGGTTATCTGGGCATGGTCNNATGGTCCGGCAGTGGCAGGAACTCTTCTATGAAAAACGATATTCCTGCACTTTCATCAAAGGAAGTGTCGATTTTGTGAAGCTGGCTGAAGCTTACGGAGCCCTTGGATTACGCGCGGAAAGACCATCCGAAGTTGGGCCTGCAATTGAGGAAGCGGTCAGGTCAGGTAGGCCTGCTGTTGTGGATGTGATAGTTGAGTGCGAGGCAAATGTTTATCCTATGGTGCCTGCGGGGGCTGCAATAAATGAGATACTTGACCAGGGGGAACATTGATGAAACACACGCTTGCAGTTCTTGTGGAAAATAAGTCAGGAGTTCTCTCCAGGGTGGCTTCACTTTTCTCCAGGCGTGGATACAATATTGACAGCCTAGCGGTGGGGGTTACTGAAGACTCCGATATTTCTAGAATAACAATTGTTGTTCATGGAGATGACCATGTCCTTGAACAGGTTACAAAGCAGCTGAATAAGCTAGTAGACGTGATCAAAGTTTCGGATATCGGAGGAGAGGACACTGTCGAAAGGGAACTTGTTCTCATCAAAGTTACAGCTGATGTGGATACAAGAGCTGAAATTATACAGATTGCAGATATATTCAGGGCAAGGATAGTGGATGTGACCTCCAAGTCAATGATTGTTGAAGTAACTGGAGATGAAAGCAAGGTTCAGGCAATCGAAAAACTCCTCCGCCAATTTGGGATAAAGGAAATGGTTAGCACAGGCAAGATTGCCCTTCTCCGCAGCCCAACGAAAGATTAAATATCAAGGGCAAGTAAAGTAGTTAGCTGCATAATTATTTTTCAAAGATTAAGGCAGTCTGAAGCCTTTTAATTCCCTGAAAATCTTCACTAATGGCAGGTATGGGTTTTCAGGCCTATCTTGAAGCTTCAAAATGCTGCCTTTACCAACAGAAAAAAACTTTTAATCAGCTTAAATCAATTTAATTTTCAGAAAAGTTGATGCATTATATATGGAGAAGATTTCGATAAACTTCTGATTATCACGAGTCATTAATATACTATTTATAAGTATATGACAAAATTTAGAGGTTTATCGAAATTATCTCGAATATATCCCAAAATAATATGAGGAATTCTGCTCAAAAATTAAATAATTTTTCAGGGGAATCAAGCAATGGTAAAGATAATTAAAGATAATGAAACCACTTTTGATGCGCTCAAAGATAAAATCATCGCAGTAATAGGTTATGGAAGCCAGGGCCATGCTCACGCACGAAACCTCCAAGAGTCCGGCCTCAATGTTATTGTTGGACTCAGGAAAGGCAGTCCCAGCTGGGTAAAAGCCGAAGGTGATGGCCTTAAGGTAATGACTGTGGCTGAAGCTGCAAAAGCTGCAGACGTCATCATGATACTGCTCCCGGATGAAAAGCAGGCTTTAGTCTACTACTCCGAAATTGAGCCCAATCTGAAAGCTAAAGACGCACTGGCTTTTGCCCACGGCTTCAACATTCACTATAACCAGATCGTGCCCCCTAAAAATTTGGATGTTTTCATGGTTGCTCCCAAAGGTCCAGGTCATATTGTAAGAAGGACCTACACAGAAGGTATCGGAGTCCCAGGTCTTATTGCAGTCTATCAGGACGCAACCGGAAGAGCAAGGGATCTTGCTCTTTCCTACGCCAAAGGTATTGGTGCAACCAGGGCAGGCGTTTACGAGACAACCTTCCGTGAGGAAACAGAAACCGATCTTTTTGGGGAACAGGTGGATCTCTGCGGAGGGTTATCAGCGCTTATCAAGACAGCTTTTGAAGTGCTTGTAGAAGCAGGCTATCAGCCTGAAATGGCTTATTTTGAGACNNCGCGAAGCTATGTGCAAAGCGCTAGAAAGAATTCAGAACGGCAAATTTGCCAAAGAATTCATTCTTGAAGGCATGGTCAATCATCCTGTGCTCAAAGGTATGGAACGCCAGGAAAAGGAGCACCAGCTTGAAATTGTTGGAAAGCAAGTTCGGGAATGTATCCCCTGGCTCAACAAAAAAATTGACGATGATTGATTATACGCCATTTATCGCCTTTGAACATAAAGTTCATAAACCTAAAATAAAAAATAACTTCAAGGGAAAATGATGCAAAAAAAGGGAGAAAGTAAAGTCATTGACACTATCCTTAATAGACGAAGTGTCCGGGAGTTTATGGATAAACCTGTCAGCAAGGAAGATATCAACACAATACTGAATGCAGGCCACTGGGCTCCTTCCGGGTTGAACAATCAGCCCTGGCGCTTTATTGTTATACGGAACCAGGAAACTATTCAGAGAATCTCGGAATGCACTCATTATTCCGGTATCGTAGCAGGGGCTCCCCTGCTTATTGCAACTTTTTTGGACACCGAAAATTCCTACAACAGGACAAAGGATATAGAGGCTATAGGGGCTGCAATCCAGAATATGCTCCTTACGTGCTGTGAATTGGACCTTGGCGGAGTCTGGCTTGGAGAAATTCTGAATAAAAAAGAGAAAATAAATTCTATTCTTGAATGCCCTTCAAATCTTGAGCTGATGTCAGCTCTCGCAATCGGAGAACCGATTCCAAAGGACAGGACTTCAACACGCAAAGCTCTTAATGAAATTGCATTTGATGAAAA
>PMJC01000278.1 GCA_003157235.1 Methanosarcina sp. | reverse complement strand
AGAGGTTAGTCTCATTGGAAACAGACTTTCGGATATCGTTTCTGCATCTCTGCCTGACCCTATGGAGCTCGAATTTGAATCCATTGCAAAAAGAGCTCTCCTTATCGCAAAAAAGCGCTATGCTCTCTGGCTTTTTGAGCCAACGAACTCTGGCTGGGTGGATCAAATCAAAGTTAAAGGTATGGAAACTGTCCGCAGGGACTGGTGTGAACTTACATCCATGACACTCAATAGGGTTCTTGAACTTGTACTTATGGCAGGTGATGTTGATAGAGCTGTAGAAAATGTCCGTAAGGTAGTTAGTGAGATCAGGAATCTTGATCCGAGAAGAGATTCGAAAATCATTGAATCTCTTGTGCTTACTAGAAAACTTACCAGAAAAAAAGAAAGCTACAAGAATAAACAACCTCATCTGACTGTTGCGGAAAATTTAAAAAAACGGACGGGTATCATGCCTTCGATAGGGACAAGGATTCCTTTTGTCATTACCGCAGGAAGAGGCCTTTTCGTAGATCGGGCTGAGGATCCAGACTATGTAAGGGAGAATAATGTGCCTATAGATGTAGATTATTATATAAAAAAGCAAATTTTACCCCCCGTAGAACGCATTTTTGGGGTATTTGGAACAAAGAGACTGGCCCTTGACTTTGATTCTAAACAAAAAGGTATTTTTGATTTTGAAACGAAGAAATCTGAAGTAAAAAAGCAGGAAAAGGAAATACTTTTCTCTAAAAAGGAGAGTGAGAGGAAAACCCAGGGAAAAAGTAAGTGCTTGGAGAACGGATATTTGGACCAGAGTTCCCTATTCGATTTTTAAGTTTCATGCTACTGGTTTGCTATTTAGCTTTGGTAAAATAAGGTCATTAGCCTTCTTATTTAAAATTTCCAGGGCAAATTTTTTAAAGTCCTTTTATATTATTGTGGCTATTGAAATTATTTTCCCATTTTGTATGGGTTGTCAATTAAACGTTTTTAGAAACTCCAAATAAGTGTCAATAGTTTTATTTTTGGTTCTTGGGCTAGTTGCAACCTAATTTTGGCAGTATTCACTAATCACTAATGAGAAATGATCCTTTTTTTAGCTAAGTTGATTTGACAAAATTTATTTTAATATACGAATTTTATCATATCTCACACGAAATAGTCCCCACTTTTATTACAATTAAACTATTGATATTGTCAAATTTAGCAAAAATATAATTTTTGAGTTTTTTCCCATGAACTCGGTTGTAGGTATCAAGTTCTTCATTTTTTGATGAAGTTCGTGGATCCCTGTTTAATTTCCTCGAATTCGTATCTCATTAGTTGGTATGTGTAGTAAAGCCAAGAGAATAGTTCCACAAATGCTATTTTATGATCACACTCTCAATAGTTTAACCTAATCATTTTTCTTTGTAGGGAGTGTTTCCAAATATTTCCCATAAATTTCTGTATTTGACCCGATTTTTCTTGTATTATTCATCTTTCTTCGATTTTAAAGCAGCCCCTGCTATCCTTAAAATGATCCTTTTATTTTCAATGTCATCAAATTGTAGAGATTATAACATAAATCTGGATACAAAATCTTAAGATTAATTATTTTAAAAATATTGATAAGATCTTTCCTTCTTTGGATATCTCTTTAGTTACTTCATAAACTCGTTCTAATGGAGCTTTTTCAAGCGAATTTTCATCCAGTTATATGCATTCATATATATATATCCGAGCTAGTATGGAAAGAAAGCTTTTATCCAATCAAACTTCATTCCTTTTAGCACCTTTTGATTCTTCATCCACTAGTAGGAGCTTTCTCGCAACAATATACATTTCTTGTTTTTCCGAACCAATGATTTTTTGGATTTCAAGTCCTAGTTTTTTCATTTTGTTCAGGATTGGTTTAGGATTTTTCCGTTTTGAACTTTTGATTACATGAAGCAATTTCCCATCTTCTCTAAGCAGGGGCAATACTCTAGAAAGCGCCTTAATAGAGTCCTCAGGCTCTAGTGTGATATCAAAAAGGATGACATCGACCAATTCTTTTGAAATTAAATTAAGGGGTATGGTGAAGACGTCTCCAAAAATTACTTCAACGTTTTCCCTTTCATACGCTATATTTTTAAGTTCGCTTCTAAAGTATTGACTGAATTCGATTCCTTTTACACGACCTGCGATTTCTGATGCAAAAAGAAGAAATCCGCCAGCACTTGATCCAAGGTCAAGAACGATGTCATCTGGATCAAGAATGCCGCTTTCCTCCTGAACAAGCTTGAGCTTAAAATATCCCTTTGGATAGTCCAGGCCCTCAGCAACTTCAATGATATCATCAGTAGATACATCTCTGGATATTTTCGTTACAGGTATGCCATTGACCTTAACATTTCCTGCAAGAATAGCAAGCTTGGATCGCCCTCTTGACTTAAAATGGCTCATCTCTACAAGGTATGCATCTAGTCTCATGGAGCATTGTATCAAAAGATCTTGTATATATAGGTAACAAGCGTGTAGTTAGATAANNGTTAAATATTTGTAAAAATGGTTAGATTGTTAGAGAATACATATTAAGATTGTTGATATTTAAATTCACTTCTCAGTGGTAGATAAACTACGCAAATACCACCATACAATTGGGAATATTTTTTATTTTATTTTGTGGTATGATTGTAGCCAGAGTTACCAAAATCGTTACCATGATTTTCTTTAGCTCCTGGCTAATTCTTCTGAGCTGGCGGCGATTATAGTTCCTCTGAAATATACGACCTCAATTTCATTAAAGTTTCT
>PMJC01000440.1 GCA_003157235.1 Methanosarcina sp. | reverse complement strand
ATAGAATTTGTTTGCTTATTTGCCCACTATTATTATTGAAAGTTAGATCAATTATTGAAAGTTAGATCAATTTTTGAGCTACTGCAATATTGAGAAAACAGATGACATTATTGTATACATCTGTAGAAAGTAAGTAGGAATATTGTTTTGAGAATCTAGGAGAATATTTTGAAACATTTTTTCAAATTGCTCTTGAGATAAGACAATATATTGTCAAGATAGGAAATATACAGAAGAGTATGTTGCAAAAATAATGGCACTAACATACACCAGTTCTCTTAATAGAAGCAGAGGTTGTAGCTTACATACCTTACTGAATAACTTGGGAAAAAAGAGGAATTTGAAACAATAAACAATGACTACATTAGGTTTATTCTGGAAAAAGCAAAATTAAGCCCTGGTTGAGACGGATTTTGTGCATTCAGGCTATCGGTTTTGAATATAGATACAAGATTTACGACATTCTTAATCGGTATGAAATGAATTACTATCCGAAGAAACCTAACAGCCATCTTGATGGAAAACCAAAGCAGCTTTTTGTATATAAGAAAACGCACATTTCCATGGAGCCTAGAAATCCAGAAAAGTATGATTATGAATATGTCAGGAATGAAACAGCAAAAATATTCGTAGCAATGGAGCTCAAAGTAGAAAAAAGATTAACCCAGATCACCAAAAGAAGAACCATGATGGATTTTGGACAATTCGTGAAGATTCTCTTTATCAAAAAATAAGCGGCAAACGAAATTGAGACCCTCACTCATGAAGTGATTGCATGAACGTATAGAAGGAATGAACACGAAAAAAATATATACTAGAAATTTGTGAGAAAACATGCTGATGAGAAGCTGTTAAAGTATATATCAAATGATTAAATTTTCACAACATGCTTCTACCATCTATCCGACAAGCGTCTGTTTGTCATAGAACTCATCGCTGTGATTTACTGATCCAGAAACACTAACTATATCATCATGAAAATGCTTTTTACAACCCTCTATCCACAGATGCATATAAGATTGCCATCTATTTTTTCAATTTTGCAGCAGCTTAAAAATTAATTTAACTCTCAATGATAACTATTCAGTTTATCAAATATCAGCTGTCTGATACATATTTTGGCGCAATAGATATTTATAATTACTAACTAATAGGAAAATAAAACAAATGATCTTTTGCCGACAGTTTAAAAACATAATATAGCTTACAGATACTATGTAAAATTTTTACGTTATAACTCGAAAATATTAAATTGTTAGATGGAATTACAACAAAGATAGAATTAAGATGTATTAATGAAGTTTTTTTCTTGTGAATCAATAAGGGAAAATTGGAACTGAACAAGAGTAATCATTCAGAACTACACAAGTCGGAACTACTGAAACATGTACAGAATTGAAAAAAAATCTGTAAACTAGTTATTTGAGTTGAAGCAGTAGAAAGATATTATAAGATATACTCTCAGAAATATAAAAGATATAAGGGTTATGTCCATTTCCCTATATCTATCTCTGAAAATACCTCTGGTGACTACCCACTTATCCATCGAAGTATCAACAAAAAGTATTATTTTTGAATTAGTTGTGCATATTGATCCTTCCTTAAAATAACCTCAAGAATCAAATAGCAAAAAAGCCAGTTAATATTTATGGCTGGAAACGTTTTTGGGCAGATGTTTCGAATTACCACATGGGGCGAATCCCACGGCAGGGCTGTAGGAGTTGTGGTAGATGGCTTACCTGCAGGACTCCCTTTCTCAGATATTGACATCCAGAAGGAGCTGGACAGAAGGCGACCTGGACAGAGTGAAGTTTCCACTCCAAGATGCGAGGCTGACAGGGTGGAGATACTTTCTGGAATTTACGGAGGAGTTAGCACAGGCACTCCCATTTCCATGCTGGTATGGAATGCAGATGTAAGGTCCTCGGCTTATGATGATATTAAAAATACTCCTCGCCCTGGACATGCTGATTTTACCTATATAGCACGCTACGGGATAAGGGATCATAGTGGAGGAGGTCGGTCTTCAGCCCGTGAAACAGTAGGCAGAGTTGCAGGTGGAGCCCTCGCAAAACTCCTGCTTTCCACATTTGGAATCCAGATTGCCGGACATGTGCTCGAACTAGGCGGAATTCGGGCAAAAACTCTTTCTTTTGAAGAAATACTTGAAAATGTAGAAAAAAACCATGTGAGGTGTGCCGATCCCGAGGCTGCCAAAAAAATGCTTGAAAAAGTTGCAGACCTTAGGCAGAAAGGAGACAGTGTCGGTGGCATTGTCGAAGTTATTGCAAAAGGTGTTCCTGCAGGCTTAGGAGAGCCTGTATTTGATCGGCTGGATGCAGACCTCGCAAAAGCACTTATGAGTATTCCTGCAATCAAGGGCTTTGAAATCGGAGCCGGATTTGAGGCTGCTCAAATGCTTGGAAGTGAAATGAATGATCCCTTCCGAATTGAGGACGGAAAAATAACTTGTGTGAGCAATAATGCCGGAGGCATTCTTGGAGGAATTTCAACAGGGATGGATATCGTTTGCAGGGCCGCAGTAAAACCTACCCCTTCCATCGGAAAAATTCAGCAAACTGTTGACCTCACAATCCGAGAAAATACTGAAATAATTATCAAAGGACGGCATGATCCTACAATCCCTCCACGTATGGTACCAGTTGCCGAAGCCATGGTTGCCCTTGTCCTTGCAGACCACATGCTCAGAAGTAGCTTTATCAACTCCAGAACCCTGTTGAAATAGAAGGATACCGTACAATTTATTTGTAACCAAACCGAAGGATCACTAGACTGTGATAAAAAGTAAAATAGATGCAAAAATAAATCAAAGTTATGCAAGGCTCGATCATCTTTTCCATATTACTTATTTC
Source organism: Methanosarcina sp. (assembly GCA_003157235.1). Classification (GTDB taxonomy): domain Archaea; phylum Halobacteriota; class Methanosarcinia; order Methanosarcinales; family Methanosarcinaceae; genus Methanosarcina. Next base: position 128 of record PMJC01000440.1, on the reverse strand, counting down.
CAATTCTAAAAATCTTATTTATTTCATCTCCACAGCAAGCTGCAGGGTATTCAACTGGAATAAATCGTCAAAAATATTACTCTTGGAAACTCCATTCAGTAATCTGAAAGAAGCCCTTCTTCTTATTG
>PMJC01000205.1 GCA_003157235.1 Methanosarcina sp. | reverse complement strand
AAATGGAACTCCTCTGTTCATAAAGCAAATCGGATCCTGAGTCTAGTGAGAATTGAGTCCAAATATGCAAGAAATCTCATTAAAATACCACAAAAATCTAGCTGTTTTTTAAGTATGTAACTAATAAAAATAAAATGCTGATATTGAATCATATTTTATCGACGAAGGTTATGATTTGTTCCTTAATCATGCATATGTATATGGTTACATATTAAAACAAAATCAGTCATCTGGTGCATCAAATGCCGTAATCNNAGAATGTTACAGGTTGTGATGTATTGAAAAACCAAAATGTTGAGATGATTCATTCAAAGAACTAAACAAAAAAAGAGCGAAATGAAAAACGATACATGATCGTATTAAGGATACAGTATCATCTGAAGCCAGATGAGTAAAAAAAGAAGAGTCAGGAACTCTACTCACGCTTGAATTTAATTGTATATCAACTGTTGGTGCTTATGGAATTACAAAAAAGGGTTCAAATCAAAAATTTATTTGGAGGATATCTCTAGAAAAACAATTGTAAATTAGATCATAGATTTTAAGAACTAATTTTATATCATTCGATAAATCTCTGATTATTACAAGTAATTTATATACCAATTATAAGTATATGATTACATATAAGGGTTTATCGGAATCTTCTTCAAATAATCTTTTAATAATATTCTGATTAGTAGAAATGGTTTCGGAACTAAAGAGATTAGTAACTACTAGACTGGGAATAGCTTTATGTATCAAAAATCATTGTTGTGTATCAAGAGTCTATTTTTATAGGTCCTAAAAGACATGAAATAAGCATTAAGAGAAAAGGATTCTCATGAACGAAATACGCGAAATGGACCGGTTTAAGTGTAAGGTTATAAGTGTAATTCAGAATCTGATCTGGAAAGGTGTAATAGTAGAAGAAAATGATACTAAAGGTCGGGTTTACTTCGGAAGAGTCAATGGTGAAATTGAGATTAACCAGGGCGACATTCTATATATAGGTATCAAGCCTATCTATGAGTTAGAAGACAAAACTATGAGAGTTACCCTCTACGATTCTGAAGATAAAAAACTGGATTGGGCTCTTATTTGAGATAATAAGATCCCATAATCATCTCTGCTCGTCTTTCATGGATTTAGGTAGAATAACTTGTAATTACTATCCTTTTTTAAAAAATATCAAATTTTCAAATTCAATTTCAAACATTTTCTAAACAAATTTAAACATAGTTTTTTACCGATTTGGTATAGATATACGCGCACAGATGTATAAATTTGTGTGCCTATTTGCCCACGATTATCCTTTTAAAGTTCAATTAATTTTTAAGCTACTTTATATTGAGAAAATAGATGTATTCCTGTGTACACCTGCAGAAAGTGGGTTTTGGAATAATATTTCGCTTTTTTAATCTATTCTTTTTTAAGTATAAAGGCATAGAGCTTCATTCGGGCCTGTAAGGGACTTCGATTTCCATCAGGTCTTCAGCTACGCTGACGTTCTCAAATATCTTTTTTGAATCGTTTAGAATGGGCTCAGCATCAGCTGCGTAGCGCGAGCTAATATGGGTAAGAACCAATCTCCGGACTCCTGCTTCCTTTGCAAGGACTCCAACTTCACCGGCTGTCGAATGTTTTGACTCTTTCGCCCAATCTGTCATCTCGTTGGCAAAACTACAGTCATGAATTAGGAGGTCAGCATCCCTGCTAGCCTCGAGTACGGATTCACATGGTCTTGTATCTCCACTGTATACAACAATTCTTCCAGGTCTCATGGATCCCATCACATCTTCAGACTTTATAATTTTTCCATCGACTTCGACAGAATTTCCTTTTTGTAGTTTTGCAAAAAGAGGGCCAGGTGAAATGCCCATCTTGATTGCTTTTTCCCTATTAAAGCGTCCTGGGCGAGGATTTTCCACAAGTGCATATCCCAGACTAGGGATACTGTGCTCTGTATTTAAGGCATGGATCACATAATCTTTTCCTTTCACAATGTCTCCTGGTTTTAATTGGACACCCTCGATTTCATATTTTAAGTTGAAATAACCAAAAGCTTTAAAAAGATCGGTAAATTCTAGGGTTCCTTCTGGGCCGTATATCATAAGATGTTTTTTTCTCCCCATGAAAGACATTGTCTGGATCAGGCCCGGGATCCCAAGGAAATGGTCTGCATGGAAATGAGTGATAAAAATAGATGACATGTTCATTATTCCTGTTTTTGCTCTCATCATTTGCTGCTGAGTTCCTTCTCCGCAATCAAAAAGAATGAGTTCTCCTTCCCTATTTATCATTAATGAGGACGGGTTTCTGTTACGAGTTGGAAGGGAACCTCCAGTACCAAGAAAAATTATACGAAGCATGATGAACCCATTTAATACTTATAAGGTATTTATTGATTACCACTTCGGTAATACCAGAAAAACTCATAGTAGATTTAAATTGGTTAATTTGAGATTCCACATTCTTAAAATATGTTTATTTCAGTATTTTATCATATTTTTAACTTACATATCCTCTCGTAATTACCGATAATTTTGAGCTAGATTTCCCTGTTTGCAGCAATTAGATATTATTATTCCAGTCGAATACCACGTAGTAAACTGCATGCTATTCGACTGGAATAGATATGTTGTCAAGCATTAACTTTACAGAACCTTTATAACTATAAATATACCCCAACTATTAAAATTTTAGTTTAAATAAATTCTATAAAGATGAAGACCAATTCTATGAATTTTGGTTCGATTACTGTAACCTGAGAGATTTTTGATCATGAAATTTTCATCTGTCTTAACGTACAGGTCGAAAAAAGAGAGAAAAAATTTTCAAAAAAAAGCATACTGAACTTCCTATAATATCTCATTCGAGGGAGCAAGGTGCATATATACCGTAGGGATACATAAAAATCTTAATAGTAACCTAGCAGATATGTTTTATAATAATTCTGAGAGAAGTTGGGGTTTTTTACAGGAAAAAAGTGCAGTATATAACTTTTCCCTATATCCTGGGCAATTGAATGCTGGAACTAACTTGAAAGCAGGATCGCTACAATGTTCTACGTCACATACTAAATATGCAAATTAGGTAATTTAAAATAACAGAAATTCTTAATCTTTGTTGGAATAACCTTGCTTTAGTATTCAAAAGGTTTTTTTAGAATTTTTTCATTTTTCTGGTTTCTATTTTGTTAAAATGTCTGGACTATCAAGTCGTTAATGCAAGCAATATATGTTGAAACTGCGAATGAGTTTTCGTTTGAAAATAAAATTAAGATACTTTTTAGAAACATATTTTTCTGCTGAGATCTTATTTGACTTGTAATGTCTCATATTACTTTTTTTCACTACATTTTGTTTATGGGGATAAAATTGTAGTTTTCGATAGATTTGAAAACAAAGTGTAACAAAGCTAATGTATGATAGAAAAGGACAAATTCATAGTGTTTTCAATTGTATGGTTTTTTGTCACTTTGTTTAAAAAACTAATTATCAATTAATGTTATCACTCTCTTTTCTTTCAATTCTCTGTTTGTGCAAAGCCATCTCTATACTGCTATGCAGGTCTTCTTCCTTAAAAGGTTTTGAGATATATCCTGCAGGCTCTGTAGTTTTTGCCCTAGCGAGAGTCTCATCATCAGTATATGCGGTCAAATAAAGTACTGGAATTTTGAGTTGCTGTTTGATTTCACGGGCAGCTTCAATTCCATCCCTATCCCCTTTCAACATAATATCCATCAAAACAAGATCTGCATTTGTCAGCTTCGCTTTTCTTATGGCTTCTTCTACAGTAGATGCAGTACCAGGCACAGT
>PMJC01000271.1 GCA_003157235.1 Methanosarcina sp. | reverse complement strand
ACAGACCTAAATTGCGTAAATCAAAAAATGCGTAGGAATTCAATCAAAACAATAACAAGTGATTTCAAATCCGATATTATTTCCCATGATACTTCCTATAGGGATCCAATGAATATTGTTGGAAAAGGACAAGAGAAATATTGATGCCAATAAAATCATTCAAAAATGTTAAAGTATCAATGGGAAAACTTTATAAATTTTAGAAAAAACATACCTTTACATATAAAATATCGCATTATTTTTAATTATGAAAATAATTATTATATTTTCAAAAATCAATTATGGTTTCAAAGGCGATTATTTATTTTGAATCAATCAAAATACCATAACTACAGAAAATAAAGGAAAGATCAGGAAAAAAATGTCCTAATACTCCTCTTTTTCTGTATTTTCTGTAATTTTATGATTATACTAATTAGCTAAAAATACTATATTAATTTCTTTGCAAATGTGATACTTTTTTGAAGTACATTACTATGTGAATATATTGATATTGCTCTGCGACAATTGACGAATCTATATTCGTTAGATATATATGGTAATGTTTCCTCTTAGAATACATAAGTCATGGCACCCAATGAATCCTCAGAAAATTTGCGCAATCGCCTAGCGGAAAAAATGGCTGGAGATATTACTCTTTCAGAAAAACCTGGAGAGTCACTGAAAAAATGGAGGTCAAATTTCGAGATATCCCAGACAGATATTGCAAATTACCTTAAGGTATCACCTTCTGTTATCAGCGATTATGAAAGTGGAAGGAGAAAATCGCCAGGAACGCTGATAATCAAGAAAATTGTGGAATCTCTTCTTGAAATTGATATAGATAGGGGAAGCAAGAAAATTCACGCTTACGAGTCAATACTTAGCTCTGAAAATAGTACAAAATCCATCTACTCAACATACGAGTATACTTTCCCGATACAGCTTGCTAAACTGGTCAACCTAATAGAAGGAGAAGTTATCTTTAAAGGAGTTGAAAAACCTCTTTATGGTTTCTCTGTCATTGACAGCCAGAGAGCCATCCTGGAACTCTCTTCCCATGAATTCCAGAAGCTTTATGGCTGGAGTACGGACAGAGCCATGATATTTACGAAAGTTAGCACTGGGAAATCTCCCATGGTAGCCATTCGAGTTACAAATCTCAAACCCGGAGCAGTAGTACTACATGGACTTCGAAAAGAAGAGGTTGAACCTGGAGCAGTAAAAATGGCAGAAGTTGACCGCATATCCCTGGTCGCAACTACAATGAGTATCGATCAAACTGTCAAACTTCTAAAAAAATACAGTCAATACTATGCAGGGGAATGAAGAGACTGGGAACTGATGCCCTGAAGCAATCAAAAACAGGTGAAAACATGACTATTGGAATCGTATCTTATGGTGCTTATATTCCAAGATACCGTATAAAACTAGAGGAAATAGCTCGGCTCTGGGGCGATGATGCAGAAGCTCTTAAAAACGGCCTCATGGTCGATGAAAAGTCCGTACCTGATATCGATGAAGATACAGCAACTATAGCTGTGGAAGCTGCAAGATCCGCAATGGCAAGAAGCGAGATCAACCCCCATAGAATTGGGGCGGTATATACGGGCTCGGAAAGTCATCCATATGCTGTGAAACCAACAAGTACCATTGTTGCTCAGGCCATTGGAGCAACCCCAGAAATGACTGCAGCAGATTTTGAGTTTGCTTGCAAGGCAGGCACAGCTGCAGTTCAAGCTTGTATGGGATTAGTAGGTTCACAGATGATAGATTTGGGTATGGCCATCGGAGCAGATGTTTCCCAGGGAGCCCCAAGTGATGCCCTTGAGTACACTGCAGCTGCAGGTGGGGTTGCTTGTATCATTGGGAGAAAAGAAGATGAGCTTGCCGCAATCATTGAGGCTACTTATTCCTATACAACTGATACCCCTGACTTCTGGCGACGGGAAGGAATGCCCTATCCTGAGCATGGGGGTCGATTTACTGGGGAGCCAGGGTACTTCAAGCATGTGATTAACGGCGCCAAAGGTCTTCTAAAAAAACTCGGAACAAAGCCTGAAGATTATGATTATGCAGTTTTTCACCAGCCAAACGGAAAATTCCCGAGTAAAGTTGCAAAAATGCTTGGTTTCACCACACCCCAGATTGCACCTGGGCTTGTGGTTCCAAAGATCGGAAACACCTACTCCGGGTCCTGCCTTATGGGAATCGCTGCAACTCTTGATGAAGCAAATCCAGGGGATCGGATTTTTGCAACTGCTTTTGGTTCTGGAGCTGGAGCCGACGCTTTTAGCATAACAGTTACAGACAAAATAAAGGAAATCCGAAACAGAGCTCCAAAAGTTTCCGAATTAATTAAAAATCCGATATATATCGACTATGCAAGATATGCTAAGCATAAAGGAAAGATCCGCCTTGGTTGAAAACGGAGGAGTAGGATGAGAGACGTTGCAATAATTGGAGTAAAAAATACAAATTTTGGGGAGCTTTGGGATCAATCCCTGAGAGACATAGTTGTAGAAGCTGGTATCGGAGCGATCGAAGATGCAGGTGCTAGTGGAAAAGAAATCGACGCTCTATATGTAGGAAACATGAGTGGAGGTCGCTTTGTTGATCAGGAACACATAGGAGCCCTTATTGCAGATTATTCCGGACTTTCTAAGAACCTCCATATTCCAGCTACCAGAGTGGAAGCTGCCTGTGCATCTGGTGGACTTGCCCTACGCCAGGCTATAATGTCTGTAGCATCTGGTTATAGTGACATAGTTGTTGCAGCAGGGGCAGAAAAGATGACTGATGTCGGATCTGAGGAAGCATCTTCAGCTCTTGCATCAGCAGCTGATCGGGAATGGGAATGTATGGCAGGGGCAACTTTTCCTGGTCTTTATGCAATGATTGCAAAGCTGCACATGCACAGATATGGAACTACTAGCGAACAACTTGCAGAGGTTGCCGTCAAAAACCATAAGAACGGTCATTTTAATCCCATTGCTCAGTATAAAAACATAATTACTGTCGATGATGTATTGAATTCAATAATGGTAGCTGACCCATTGCATATTTTTGACTGCTCTCCAATTACAGATGGAGCTTCAGCTCTCGTTCTCGCTCCCGCGGAGCTTGCCTTAAAATATACTGACACTCCCATTTATATCAGGGCGACAGCCCAGGCAAGTGACACTATTGCACTTCATGACAGAATAGATATTACAACTCTTGATTCAACCGTAATAGCCGCAAAGCGGGCATATTCCATGGCAAAATTAAGGCCTGAAGACATTGACCTTGTGGAAGTACACGATTGCTTTACAATTGCCGAGATCTGCGCTATCGAAGATCTCGGCTTCGCAGAAAAAGGAAAAGGAGGAATTGTCACTGCAAATGAAGAAACTGTGATAGGAGGTCGGATTCCGGTCAACACTTCTGGTGGGCTCAAAGCCTGCGGACATCCTGTAGGAGCAACAGGTGTAAAACAGGCAGTCGAAGTCGTAACCCAATTGCGTGGGGAAGCAGGCAAACGCCAGGTAGAAGGTGCAGAGTATGGAATGACCCACAACGTAGGAGGGTCAGGAGCAACAGCAGTAGTACACATTTTCTCGAGGGAGAGGTGATATGCGATGTCTTCTGTTCCAAGATTCTGGAGAAATCTTGCCAGTAGGTATAATCTTGAAGGTACTCACTGTAAAGAATGTGGAAATTATTTTTATCCGCCACGCAATTTTTGCGTGAACTGCAGACGGTCGGGTCAGATTGAACACTATAAGTTTAAAGGCACAGGCGAAATAGTGACCTACACAATAATTCGCACAGCTGCAGAGGGTTTTGAGAGGCAGGCCCCCTACACCCTTGCGATAATTAAGCTGGATGAAGGATCCATAATGACAGCACAGATTGTAGGAGATCCTGAAAAAATGTATATAGGAATGCGGGTTAGATCCGTTTTTCGCAAACTTGGTGAAGGTGGCGAACGTGGCATGATATATTACGGCACCAAATTTGTTCCTGCAGAAACATGAAAAAATCCAAATTTTTTGAATTCTATTTAACATATTTATTAAATGAGGTTTTTCTGGTTTTAATTGGATATAACTGGAGATATCTGAAAACTATGATTGAAGTGGAAGTTAAGGTCAAAGTGGATCATGACAAAGCCCGTCCTATCCTTAAGAAAATAGGGGCAATAAAAGTAAAGGTTGAAGATCAATCAGATATTTATTTTGCAGCTCCTCACCGGGATTTTATAAAAACCGACGAAGTTCTCAGGATTCGTTCTCTGGAAGGGGAAGCTGTGCTGACGTACAAAGGCCCTAAACTTGATGGCGTCTCCAAAACCAGGGAAGAACTTGAAACTCTTGTTGATGGAGTCACTGCCAAAAGAGTACTAAATGCCCTTGGATTTTCGGAAGCTGGGATAGTAAGCAAAATAAGGGAAGTCTTCAAGGTCGGAGAGATAATTGTCTGCCTTGATGCAGTTGAAAATTTAGGACAATTTCTGGAAGTCGAAATCATCACCAAAAACGAAAAATATATAGAGATTTCAAGGCAGAAATTATTCGAATTCTTGAAGCAATTTGGCTTCGAGGAAAAGGATTCTATCCGGAAGTCTTATCTTGAAATGATATATGAAGTGAACTACCCCCTAAGCTGAAGACTCAGGGGCTTCTTTTACAGTACAACTACCTCGCAAGTATACAGAAGTAACATGGTCATTAATAATGCTTGTTTTTCGTAAGTTACCTGCTAAAAGCTGATAGCCTTTCTTGTATGCGATATGTCATTTTATCTTGAAGGCAGGTAGTTTCGAAGTAACCATAGACCGTAATAAAAAAGCGCCAAATAAATAAGAACCCATATCATCGTATCTTCAGGAAAATGTGATCGTAATGCAAAGCAATCCCACAGCCAATGAATAATGATTCCTGGAATAATTGTGTCAAGACGGACTCGCAAAGCTACCATATAGAAACCAAACATAAATGCACAAAGAGCCTGAAATATAATCGTATTAAAGTCACCACTGATAAAACCATTTAATACATGCCCTGCGTCGACAATAATATATGTGATCCACACTGCATGCCAGATCCAAAATGATGATGAAGTCCCATGGAACAATATGCTTCGAAACATCAATTCCTCGGTGATCCCTACCATCAAGGTATTGGTAACCACATTCATAAGAACCCTGGTTGATGGTAGACCTGTAAATAAAGTATATAGTGTCTGAATGAAAAAAAACAGGATAGGTAGCCACAAAAAACGCAAATCTTGGAATTTCAATCCTAATAATACCCCAGTTCATTTATTATATAGTCCTTCCCACCCAATTTGAGGCCACCATTTCAAATAACTAATAGTTCGGAAAAAAGATAATTGTATACAATCTTCTAAATTCGATGCATTTATACTCATATTGATAAAGTGGTATCTTATGGGCTATAAACGGGAGATATTCTACTCAATTTATAACAATTTCCCAAATTAAATATATTATTAGTTATAAATATCATGGTTTTCGTAGTGCATTCATCGTGTTTTCTCCAAAAAAGGATGTAAACCGTAATCATCATGGCTATTCGGATCTTTAGGAGCTAATTAAATTGAGAGCTGATAATATTTTTTAGCTTTTCCATTGTATCATTTTGGTCGATCCTAAAGCAAATGATATTATTTTCCGGTATCGGTCTTACTGTTCAATAATTTAGATTTCACTTGCTTTTCTTTCATAACCAAGTTTCATAGTCAACTTAACACTATAATTTCTGCTAGGTTGTAATTTCCTGGAAGGGTAGGGTTCCCTGCAAAAATAGAGTTCACAGCTCAAGAATTTAAAAAGTTTATTGCTTCTGTTTTCATATATTTCGCTTGAGAGATTTTATTATTGCCTAGTTCTCCGATATTTGTACAAGGCATCCACTGTAAAAATGGAGCATAATATATTAAACTAATTAGATAAATTGCAACTTTCTTATTTTGATGTTTCATTATTTTATCTCGAATTAGTGAGATTTAATATCATCTTTAGATCTTTGTTCCCTTAAAAAAATGGAGTTTATGTTTTTTCAGATTACAGGTTTCGGATTATTCGAGTTTCTCAGCGATTGTCTTTATACAAATCAGATGTCCGGATTATTAAATTTTTTTATACTGTGCACTAAAACAATATATTTTTACCTATCCGGATTACACTAATTATAGTAAACGATAAATTGACCTTGATAAGTCCAGAGATATTGAAGACAGAATCAGAAGGTAAAGAAAAACGAATTGATGGAAAAATTAATAGTTAGATTATGCATCAAAAAAAGGAACAAGAAGAAATGCTTACAGAAACGGATATAACTATATTGTTAAGGGTAATAAGTTCCATGATTTCAAATTACTACAAGTTATGGAAAAAGGCTAAAAAGGTTATTTCAAGAGTCTTTACTGAAATGTAATGAGAAAGTCCTTAACTCATAAGAGATTAGTATTCCATAATTACAAGAAAAAGATTCATACTTCAGAAAATGCACGTTTGATAGATCATACTCAAGAGTTGGTAGATCGATACATCAAAGATGGAATATGCATAGAAAATTCCTATACAGCTGGAACAATGAATGGGAAATGGCATTTTTTACTGGGCTCCAGATATATGTAGTCCAGGGATATATCAAAAGAATAAAGTTACGTGAAGAAGAAAAAGTATTAAGATGATATCGACAATCTATAATTAGAGAGATTAAAGGGTCATATGAACCTATATCAGGTAAGTAATTCTCTTACAGTTTCTCTCACGCTCCTGACGCATTTTGATACATGCAAATAGGACTTTTC
>PMJC01000168.1 GCA_003157235.1 Methanosarcina sp. | reverse complement strand
GCGAACAATTCGATGTAACTCATTGATCACCTTGCATTGCCGGGTGCAGACTTCATGGACATCGATCTTATGCAGTTGACTGTTTTGCAGTCAACTACATAATTCCATAATTTTTGGAGTTAATCACTCAGTTGCACATAAAATAATTATTTTCCAAAATACAACTAATATCGATAAATGCAAAAAAAGTATTAAAAATTATAAAAATTAAAAATATTTACTTGCTATCGATTTTAATGTAGGAAGTCTACATAGAGTTCTTTAAATTCTGATTGACTTTATACCCTTTTCTGTGCTACAAAAAAACGATTAATCTTTTTAATTAATGCAAGCGTTTTTTTGTCTTAAAACCTATGTATTCTCGCAATCTTCAGCCGAAATTATAGAATGTTTTTACCTGATTGTACGGGAAATTCATAGTTTTTATTCAAATATATGTCATGTTCAAAAGCCAAAAAGTTGCTATATTTATCTCGCGAAGGATAAAAATAAATGAAAATTAAGTAACTATTCAACCTACAAATCTGATTTATTTTAGTGAGATAAAGGCCAAATATGCATTTTCGCGGCCAAAGCTACCGAATCAACTGAGTTAATTTCAAGTGCTTTGTCAAATGCTTTAATTGCTTCATCTGATTTGCCTAATTCCATTAAAGCTCCGCCTTTGCCATCCCAAACTCTTGAATCCTGTGGGTTAATTTCAATTGCTTTGTCATATGCTTTTATTGCTTCATCGGACTTACCTAATTTTCTCAGAGCAAATCCTTTATTGTACCAAGCTACTGAATCCCGTGGGTTGATTTCAATTGCTTTGTCAAATGCTTCTAAGGCTTTATCGTACTTGGCTGACTGAAATAAAGTAGTACCTTTACTTTTCCAAGCTTCTGAATCCTGCTTCGCACCTGTGATCACTACTAAGAATAATACCATTAAACAAAGGATTAAGCAAGCAAATTCTATTTTAATTAATTTTTTGTTATTCACTTTAGCTATCCAACTCAATCGTTTTCAATTAATAAAATAAAATTCTCTTTTATATAATTATGCACTATTCTATCTTTTTTGTGTAAAGTTAATACTTGATTTAGTCTCTTCTGATTACATATTCCCGAAATCTTATCCATCAATAATACGTGGGGTATTTATAAGGAAATAAAAGAATCTAAGAACTCAAAAATGCTGTGGGAGACCCAAAAAACAATATATATATATTGGCTATCTAAATCTACTATATTTAGAATCAACAAAAGAAAATAGGCTCTGAACACTTAACTCTACGGATCTGTTAACGTCAAATCATGCCACTTTGGCTCAGCCCGGTAGAGCAAGTGACTTGTAATCACTAGGTTGCGTGTTCGAATCACGCACGAGGCTTCCAAAAATTTGTTCAAAGCACTCTTAATCTATTTAGCCAAATACTTGATATCTTAAGCGTAACTTGAGAAATTTGGAAGATAATTTTGGGGCTGTGATATTTAGTAAGAGTATGTAACATATCATTCAGATTTTGATAGCTATGAGTAGTTAAACTTGAGGAAGGATAGACAGATATTGACAGTAAATAATACCGATTTTTAGTCTCGGATAAAATTTCTATGTTTTTATTGATTCATACCATGTAGCTCGGTCCAGTAGAAGAAATATCTTTGCTCCGAGATCTACCTTAAAATCAAATAATGATTTCAGGAAAGATTCTGCATCTTTGTAATTAATAAATAATACCATAAAACTTCTTTTTTCAGTAAAAACCTTCAAATATTGATTTTGGCCTTTGAACCATTTGCAAATTTAATTTTTTGAGCTTTTAATTGGCCTAAATCTTGATTTATCTAGATCCACACAAAATCTTACTCTCATCATGGGTAATGAATAGATTATTAGAGTTCAGAAATCTTTTTTTGGAATTCAACTATAAATTAGTTCTTAAGTGCCTTATTTCTCCTTTTTGATCAAGCTTTACAGTTATTTACCTAAGCCCTAAATATTTAATAATTAATCTCATTCTTGATTTGGAAAAAGGTATTTAAAATTCCTATTTAACAAATTGAATTGCATCTTTTGCTTGCCAACCATGATAATAACCATCATCTGCTGATATTGGCTCTGAAAATGCGTTCTTTGCTCAAAAAAATGTTCTACTGTTAAAAGAGGCATTATTAATCGACAATCTTCATATTTAAAGCTGAATAAACCTTTTTTATTCAGCACGCTTTATCCACCAATAAACCGTTGAGCTATAAACTAGTAAATCTTCTCAACTTTAGCTGAACTCAAAACCATTTTTTTAGCCAATAATAGGGCTTGAAGTCTCATTGTTAGTTTTTGTCGCAGGAACTAACGATTGCCTTAGCAACATAATACTAATAACATATCAAACATAATTAACCTAATATACTTATTTTATATAGAATAATGTTGTGTTATATTTAGAGTAGACTAAATATGGCATTGTTGGATACATCTGCAGAAAGTGGTTTAAATAAATTTCTGGAGGAATTCATCGAAAAAAAAAATACTATTCAGGATTTAAAGCAGTTCGAAATCCTGGAAACTGAAAATGCTACCTCTGACAATATAGTTACAACCAAAAATGATGCCTATTCCAGAAAACTGCAACAAAATTATACACACATTCAACTTGACCAGAAAGTTATAACAGAAGATAGTGCCATTGGAATAAGAATGGCAAAAATTGCAGAAATCAATTTTAAAAACCAAAATGAGGCTAATAGGTCGCAGATTTTTTACTCGCGTGTCTCTCAGCTAAAGAGCCCCTTTAAAGAAGAGTTTCTTGAAAAAGCCATTGATTTTGCCTGCAATATTAACTCTGAAGATTTAAGAGCACAGACACTTTCCCTCATTATCCCGATTCTGGAGGGAGAAAAAAAGGTAGAACTTATACAAAAAGCCCTTTACTCTGCATCCTATATTCAAGATGAAAACGGAAGATCCCTTGTACTTTCTTCGCTTGCACGCCATCTAAGAGGTCCGGATAAAGAAAAACTTATTGCACATATTTTTGACTTCTCTTCCCAAATTCAATCTGGTGATGCAAAGTTTCAAATACTCTCTTCACTTGTTCCGCATCTTTACGGATCAAAAAATGAACCAATTATGGATAAAGCCCTTGAACTAGTATCCGGAATTACATCTGAATATCAAAAATTAGAGTCTTTTTCTCTGCTTATTCCATATCTTACTGAGAAAAGGGAAAAGGAAATTATAGAACAAGCCCTTGAGTTAGCTTTCAACATTAAAGACAAAGATCTGGGACCACAGGCTCTTTCATTAATCATTCCATATCTGGATGAATCCAGACAAAAAAAAATTATTGAGAAAGCCCTTATTCTTACAAACGAGATTCAATCGGAGGATCGAAAAGAACAGGCTCTCACATCACTTGCTCAGTATCTTTATGAAACCGAAAAATAGAGATCATTTCCCAGATTGTAGCTATTTGAGCTAGCTCTTGTTATACAGGTCAACTGGTCTATTAGATTGGAGTAATTTAGGATTCGGTGTTAGAAATCGTGAGGTTCAGATGAAGTAGAAGATTTCATGTACCATCATAAATGACTTATAGAGTTTTGATGTATGAATCATATCGCTGTTTGAGTAAAGATTATGAAAGATCTCCAAAATCCATTATAACCTTGCTCTATACTACTATGATCCAGATAAAAATTCAAAGCCT
>PMJC01000041.1 GCA_003157235.1 Methanosarcina sp. | reverse complement strand
CTGTAATTGATACAGCTACAAACAAGGTCACTGCCACTGTGAAAGTGGGACTAGAACCTAAGGGAGTTGCGATCACACCAAATGGAAAAAAGGTATATGTGACGAACCAAGAAAGTGGCTGTGTATCTGTAATTGATGCAGCTACAAACAATGTTACAGCCACGGTAGATGTAGGAAACACTCCTTGGGAAATTACAGTCAAACCTGATGGAACAAAGGTATATGTGGCTAATGAGGGAAGCGGTACAGTTTCTGTAATTGATACATCCACTAACACCGTTGCAGCAACAGTACCTATAGGATCTAATCCTGTAGGAGTTGCAATCACCCCTGATGGAACAAAAGTATATGTGACAAACCCAGGGGACAATACAGTCGTAATAATTGACACCGCAACAAACACTGTTACATCCAAGATGAATGTAGGAAACATGCCTTTTGCCTTAGGGGAATTTATAGGTAGACCTGCAACATAAAACGGTTTCTATAATTATCACATCCATAACCAATGCTACATCCACGGTACCTGCAGGAAGCTTTCTTATTGTCTTTGGCCAGTTAATAGTATGGAAATTAGTATTTCATAAAAAGTTTTGTTATAGGCATACCTTCTTTCTGGCAAAGTACCGCTCAAAAATGAAATTAATATAGTTATTATACATGTGCATCTGTTTCTGGATCTTCAAACTTTGGCGATAACAGCCCTCCAACAACCGAGAAGCTGTGCACAAATGCAATAAGTGGGAAATCATACTTTACTTTAATACTAAAAAACTCTGCATGTTAGTAGTCCGACAAAATTAAAATATATCAGAGAAAATTTTGATAAATATTTAAACATTTAAGTATTGGAAATTTGAAATCCCTTACAAAGAATTTTTACTTTTGAAAACTCTTACTAATTTGACTCTTAAGGAGAATACAAACTTATCATCCGTTTGGAGCCAAACTTTATGAAATTGATTCATTAATTGATTTAAAAAAATCTTTTCGTATAAATTTGAGCCCATTAATAAAAATTTTCAAGAAACTGACTGTAGATGAATTAATCGTTTTTTTTAAAATGATTGCTTTAAATCAATGAAATGATCTTTAGACATTGAACTAGAGAAACAATGTATAATCGAATTTCTTTCAGAAAATTTCTTGGTTTCCCTTATTTCATACCGGCAATACAACAGTCTTATCATTCAATAAAAAGAATTAATGATAATTGCAAAGAAGAAGAAATATGAGGACATTTACAAAGCCAACTTGATTTTCCTAGCTTGAAAATTAAAACGGGACTGATTTAGGACTTCATTTTTATCCATTCAGATCCTGGACATGCAAAAGCGGATAAAATCTCGAGAAAATGAATCAAAAACATTTACGCACTTTAAATCCATAATCAAGTGCAATAACCTATATTTTTAATGAATGCTTAGATATTTCTTTAAAAATCTAATTAAAAAGTTCTACACATAGTTTTTTATTCTAAAACTTGTTTATGTAAAGATTGCACTTCAGCATAGTGACCATTAATTTTCAAATATTTCAGGATATTTATTGCATCGAATCTATGACTTGTTCTTATTTTTACAAAAAATGATGCAGGTTGCCTCCTGACCTGATTAGAAAGTCCGAATAAATATTAATTTTTATAGGAATTAATTATTAATAATCTTGCAGTTAATTGATCGTATATGGCCGAGAAAAAAATTGATGAATCTTCACTCAAAAACAAAGGTTTCCTGTCGCAGAGGCAAAACAACATGTTTTCAATGCGACTTAAAGTTGTGGGTGGAACGGTGGACGTCAAAAAATTACGGGCAATTGCGGATGCTGCAGAAAAATACGGCTCTGGTTACATCCATTTAACTTCAAGGCAGCAGATTGAAGTTCCTTTTGTCAAACTTGAAAATACGGAAAAAGCAAGTTCTGAACTTGAAATGCAGGGGATTTTAGGAGGTTCTTCCGGGAAAAAAGTACGGGCAATTATTGCCTGTCACGGGAATACTGTCTGTAAATATGGGTTAATTGACTGCCAGAGACTTGCTTACAAGATCGATGAAAAATACTTTGGGGAAGCTGTCCCCAAAAAGCTCAAGATCGCAATAACAGGATGTCCGTCTGCCTGTGTAAAACCTCAGGATAACGATTTCGGAATTATGGGTACGACAAAGCCCGAGATTCTCGAAGAAAATTGTGTCAGCTGCGGGCGCTGTGAAAAAGCCTGTAAAATGGGAGCAATAACAGTCCAGGAGGAAAAAGCCAGGATAGACAGGGAAAAATGCGTGCTTTGCGGAGCCTGCATTGCAGCCTGTAAGAAAGACGCATTGAGGGCGGAGAAAATCGGATGTACGATCTTTGTCGGAGGCAGTATGGGACGCAAGCCCAGACACGGCATAAAGCTCATTGAACTTGCGGACGAGGAGGAGTTATTTTCGATTCTCGAAAAAACCGTCGAATTTTACAGGAAATATGGCCTTGATGGAGAAAGATTGGGAGAACTTCTTGACAGGCTTGGAATTGAAAGATATTTAGCATCTTTAGGCATGATATGCTTTTCGGAAAAATAGGGATTTTTGAGCTTGGAAAAAGAAGCTTGAAAACTGCCCGGACCCCATAACTTTTAAAGAATCAAAAATGTTTCCAGGGTTTACAGTATATGTTTTTTTGCAAAGCCCAAAACAGGATTAGGAAAGAATAGGCAAATTGCAGGAAGCCAAGACCCAAGGCTCCCTGCTCATCTATGAACTGAGGCTTATTGACAATCTAACTACGATTTTCGGTTCTATAAAACTTATAGAATAAATCCTTCTGAATGTTGTTTCGAAAAAGTGGGTGAAATAAATTAACAACTTACAGAATTCGAAAGCTTTTGGAGCACCATGGGCAAAAAAAGCCATGGGAAAATTCAGTAATTC
>PMJC01000254.1 GCA_003157235.1 Methanosarcina sp. | reverse complement strand
TCTTGAGGACCTGTATACTTGTATTCTGGCCTTAGAACAAGACTTGAACCATTTATCTGTACAGGCGCAACAATCTTTGCATCAAGACCTTGGCTGAGGGCTGTAACAGCAGGAGCTGCCCCAACATAAGCCACGTCCAGATCTCCAGCCATCATGGCCTGCATTTCGGGTGGGCCTGTCTGGAATACATACTTTTTTATACCGTTAATTCCGTAAGGTGCAAGATATGCTTGCCACCATCCTTTTTCATCTGCAACCACAAATGCAATGTGATGGACACTTGGCTGATAGCCTATTCTCAGTTCTGTAATTCCAGATGCTCTTTGAACTTCGCTTCCATTGTTGGATACGTTTCCTTTATCGGATACACAGCCAGATACGAAGATAGATGTTACCAGTAATAAAACGAGTATAGTTCGTAGTTTTTTCAAAGTTTCACCTTGTGAAATTTATAGAAAATTTCGATAAACTCTAAATTTTGTCATATGCTTATAAATTGTGCATAAATGACTATTGATAATCCGAGGTTTATCTAAATCTTCTATATCATAATCCCTTAATTTATGATAATACTATATATCGAGCTTTTTCCTTGCGAATTTCATAATATCGGATGGCATACTTTGAAAAACTCTGATAGTGTCTTTGATAGATCTAAAAACAAGGAATCTCAATCTATTAGCAATGCTTTCATGGGATCTCTCTGCGCAGTTATTTAAATTTTTGGCGTTAGCCAGACGAGACTAGGGGTATAATTTAAAGCATGTTTGAACTATATCCCAAGATGCAGTGATCTTTATATTTTTGATAAAAATATTGAATTTTAGGAAGAATTATTCTTTAAGTGAATTCATTATTCGACATCAATATACATCAATACATAGGTAATGTTCAAAAGGTTGCAACGGAATTTCATAATTTCATTCTCTTAAGATTTACGCGGTTTAGCTGAAAAACAGTGGCATTAATTACTTAATTGTCAAGATTTAAATAATGATGAGATCACATATACTTGAATTTGTTCATCAAATGGGCTTTGCACTAAAGTCCCTTTTACACCTAAAGTCTTGGACTTGTACATAAAGTAGGGGAAAATGAGACTTTAGGGACAAAGCTATCAAAAGTGTAAGTTCTACATTTTTAATTTTACGCTTCTCACTGGATTAATAAGTGAATGTTCTTAGGAGGATTTCAAAAATGTATGATTTTGAAGAGTCATTTATATACTACTTATATGAATAGGAAATAATTTAGGGGTTATTAAAATTCTCTTAAGATCTAGATGACAATTCACTGATTAGTTTTGGAACGGTCTTGGAAATCAAAATTAGAAGAAACTTCCTGCTCAAAATAATTATAGAGTCAATGTTCAAAAAAAGTAAGGGTAAGTATTATTTTTCTGTTTATTTGAGCATGTTATTGAAAAATTTCATGTCTACATTTATTTCGATAAAATAGCAAATATCAAGAAATTCTTGGAAAAGAAATCACATTTAGGAAGAATCCGTTTTAATACAATATATTAAAATTTAACTTTGCATTCAAAGCAAATCTGGAATACTGCCAATTATATACATCAACGATACTAAATAATTTAGATGATATGTACAGTGGAATGACTGTTTCTATACCAGAAGTGGAGTTATTTTTCGTTGCTTTTATCAACGACTCCACTAACTTTGATAATTTTTGAATATTCTTCTGATTTGCAGAAAATGTTCTCAGGACTGAAGAGATTCGAAAAAATGTCATATAAGCTCAATAAATTATTTAAAAGTTGATTGAATCCGAGATTCTGCAGATGCAGACAGATGTATTATTTGGTTACCTATTTACCCATTATTATTCATTGAAAGTTAGATTTATTTTTAAGCTACTCCCATATTGAGAAAATAGATGTCATTCTTGAGTACACTTGCAGAAAGTGATTGAAATTATGTTGAGTTACTTGTTTTTTTATATTTTTAATTTTATATTCTTTTTACTTGTTCTGTTTTTTATTTGGTAACACAATAATATTATTCATTTTTACAAGACTGATAAAGGCAGAGATATTTGATTTTTGTCCTCTGTTTTTCATTAAGTAGATCTTTTAGTTGCATTATTAATTATATCAGTCAAATTTTAAACAGTTACGGAAAATTATTAATACAGAAGAGACAAAGAATTACAACACAAATTTTAATGCGGAGAACATGAAAAAATTTATTATACTGTTAACCCTACTAACAGTTGTGCTATTTACGGCTGGATGTACTGAAGAGGTCCCGAAAAATGCCACGAACCTCAAGAATACTTCTGAAAAAAATCATGTTGTCGAAGCAACCCAACTGGAGCAAATAAACAAATCTCTTCAAAAAGGCCCAGTTCTTTTAAAAATCGGAGCTGATTGGTGTGAAGCATGCCAGGAAATGAAGCCAATACTTAGTGAACTGGCAAAAGAATATGATGGGAAAGCAACGATAATGTCCGTGGATGCAGACAACAGCTTTGAATTTGCAAACTATTTCGTAATAAACTCTATTCCCGACTCCTCTGTAATAGTAGGTATTGAAAACGGAAAATATGTTTACATTCAAGAGGATGGTAACGTCAGCAATGACAGATTAAGGTCCAGGATTCTCGGAGTCAGGGACAAAGAAGAATTCAAAAAAATTCTTGATCTAGCTATCCAAAAAGTCAAGTCTACATAAAAAAATTATGTAGCTGATTGACTAACTTCGAAGTCTGCATGTATATCGAAAGTTTAACCCCTGTGCAACTCATTATTCAGGGTAAAATGCACACTATACAAAAAATAACATCCTAAAATCGATAAGAACCATGTATGAAACTATTCCTCCTCTGACTGCATTTGGCGCAGGAATTCTCAGTGTCCTGTCTCCATGCATTCTGCCACTTCTGCCCGCTGTACTGGCAACATCCGCCGGGAAAAGCAAAATAAGGCCTCTTGCAATAGTACTTGGAGTCTCAATATCCTTCATTTTAATGGGAGTGGTAACTTCTATCTTTGGGGCAGCTTTCCAGAGTCATATCGGTCAGCTGAAGATTATGGCAGAGATCCTTATCCTCTTAATGGGTTTTTCATTACTTTTTGAACTAAGCCTATTCAATACATTTTCAAAGTTCCCTCTTTTTGCAGATATGAATGAAGAAGGGTCTATTTCGGGTCTTTTGCTTGGGCTTTCCCTCGGAGTGCTTTGGATCCCCTGTATAGGACCGATCCTTGGTTCGATCCTGGCCATGGTTGCTCTGGAAGGAAGCACTTCAAACGGCGCGTTCACCCTTTCAATTTATTCTCTTGGATTTTCAATTCCAATGCTCGTGCTCGCATATTCAGCTCATTTTTCTTCCTCAAAACTCCGTCTCATATCAATGTATGATGAAATACTCAAAAAGGGAGCTGGAATGGTTATCATTCTATTTGGGTTCTGGATGGTTTATCATAACCATTTCAGAGGGCTCTTTTAAAAACAAAAATGAAATTCTTCAAATAAGATGCTAAATAATTAAAAGTTTTTCTCCAGGAATACTTTTAATTATTTGAGCATTGAGTACATCGTTATTTTGGCCAGAAATTTTGTTCTAATTTTGTAGAAGCATAAATCGTAGCTGAAGATTTAATTTTAGACTTAGACATGCGAGGGTAATTAGTATCAATAGAACTGAAAATTTTCCACAATTATATAGCATATGATTACAAATGAGGAGATATACGAAAATGAAACAGGGTATAAAATTGGAGACATTCAAAAGAGGAAGATTATTGAGGCTTATACATTCTTGGTTAATAA
>PMJC01000194.1:3711-16691 GCA_003157235.1 Methanosarcina sp. | reverse complement strand
AGAAGTTGTTTTTCAAATTGAAAGGAACAAGCTCGAAGATTACTACCGAGCTGCAGATTTTATAAATCATTCTGACACAGACGTTCTCTGTCTTCAACATGAATTCGGTCTTTTTGGGAGGCCGCAGAAGATTACATTTTTGCTCTTCTATCAGGAGTAAGCAAGCCTTTAATAACAACGATACACACTGTGATCCTGGAGCCTGAACTTGATGAGTATCGAGTATCTACTGAAAAGTTCGTAAGGTATTCCGACAAACTTGTTGTGATGAGTCAGACTGCAGTCAACATGCTAAATGAAATTTATGAAGTTTCTGAAGACAAAATCGAAGTTATCTTCCATGGGATGCCGGATTATCCGTTTAGCAACTGTGGTAAGTATAAAAAAGATGCTGAATCTCAAAGAGTCTCCACTTATCCTCACTTTTTTCTTGCTTAGCCAAAATAAAGGTATCGAAAATATGCACAAGGCCCTTCCTGAAGTTATAAATCAATATCCTGATTTTGTTTACCTTATATTGGGCGCCACGCATCCTATGATCAAAAAAAAATATGGAGAAACATATAGGCAATATCTTAAGAACATTGTTTCCGAACTTGAGATTGAGAATAATGTAATATTCCATGACAAATTTGTTGAAAAAGAAGAACTCTGCAATATTATACGTGAAAATGCATACTATTTTGGCAGAAAAATGACGTGGAAAAACGTTGCAGAAGAATATACTACTGTCTTCCATAAGACTTTAAATGACTACATTACCTATCCAAAAATACAAAACATATTTAACTTCCTTCCAAGCAAGCTGCCTGAAGTAAAAATTGACCAGCTTAAGCTATTGACTGATGATATGAGCATTATACAGCACAGCTATCTTGATGTACTGACTCTTCATCATAAGTACAACACTGATTATGGGAGCAGAGGGCTTTCCAGTGATCCAAAAAAGAGTGATTTCTAATTGAAATAAAAAATCAAAAATATGGAAATCCGGAAGGATTTAAGCGATTGAACTAAGAAACCAATAAGCTTAAAAGTCTCAAATTGTCTATATTGTAGTCGAGTTTGTACTGCAAGTGCGTAAGTCCTTAAACTATAAATCTAATCAGGTAATTCGGCTAGGAATCACCAGATTTGCTCCTATATACATGAGTCACACATTGATGAAGGAATTCAACAGTTCGGGGGGAAACTATCGTACCAGCTGCAGTTGTTTATTTTGGTTCTTTCTACATTGTAGCAGCTCTCCGATTGAAAATTGCAAAACGATGTTCTGTTTTGGTCGGAGCTGGCACGATAAACCGATAAATAAATATGAACGCAGAAAAAGAGATTGAGTAATGGCAACTTTAACAGTTCTAAAGTTTGACATCGCTGATGGTGCAGAAAATGAACTTGAAGCGATTGAGGACTTAAGTAACAACAAATGATTAAACTACTCGATGCGGTTATAGTC
Source organism: Methanosarcina sp. (assembly GCA_003157235.1). Lineage (GTDB taxonomy): Archaea > Halobacteriota > Methanosarcinia > Methanosarcinales > Methanosarcinaceae > Methanosarcina. The sequence goes on along the minus strand of PMJC01000194.1, from coordinate 15,235 downwards.
ACCTGGCCTGTGGGAAAAAATAAACCAAAAACAAAGCATTTGACTAATTTAACCGGTGTAGGTGCATTGAGCGGTGCTTTTTGGGGTTTACTATTTGGTGTTCTCTTCTTTATACCTTTATTTGGCCTGGTTGTCGGTGCCACAATAGGTGCATTTGCTGGTTCCATGACCCACATGGGTATTGATGAAAATTTCATAAAGTCTGTTCTCAACAAAGTGACTGAAGGCACCTCAGCTCTTTTTCTGATGACAAGTGATGCCGTGGAAGATAGGGGCGTAGAAGCTATGAAACAATCCAAGTTTGAAATCATTGCTACCAACCTGTCAAAGGGAGAAGAAGACAAGCTGCGTACAACCTTTGCTGAAGAATAAAGTTCACCGAAAAAAATCAGGTTTTATCAGGGAGTAAACTCCCTGTAAACCATTTTATCTTTTGTAGAACTAATAATCAGGGAAGAAATTATGGGTCTTGTCCTCGATTCATTGATCAAATCTGAAAAACAAACATACTTCCCTTTTTTAGGGAAATGTAGAAAGAGTCGGAGATCATGATTTTCAACAACTCATGGAAATGACCAAATTACGAATTAAAATAAAAAGGATGGCTGAAGGTAGTAAAGTCCCTTTTCATCTTTGGCCTTGTCTTTCGGAGCTTTGCAAAAATATCGATCAACTATTGGAGGAAATAGATTTGTCATTGAAAGAATCTAAATCTTGAGGCACTTCCCGATGCGTAATTGTGCGTACAGCGGACCAGTCAGAACCAGCCTGGCCGGAATCACTGCGTGCTAAAAGAGAACGCACCTAACATATTGTCATTGTGCTGAATGACACCGGATTTGGGCAACTTTGGTGCTATGGCCACTCTATCAAAACTACAGATAAAAAAATACTGAAGACATGAACCAATCAAATATGCGTCAAATTTTTATGAAAGAAAAAGCTCAACTTATTATAAAAATATATAGTGGAGTCGCAAATCATGAGCATCAACAGCAACCCGTTACCGGCTAGAATATTAATGTATAGCACTTTTGTTGTTATCCTGACTGTTGGGATGAGGGAAATCGCTCCCATACTTACTACCATTCTTTTCTCTGTTTTTGCTGCACTTATTCTAACTCCTCATATCCGCTGGCTCAAACAAAAGGGGATACCTGGTGGATTGAGTGTCCTTCTAGTGATTCTTTTATTTGCTTTTATTGTAGCAGTCCTGGGATTAGTGATTGCCGAAGCAGCAATCCAATTTGAGAACCAGATCCCAATCTATCAAACTCGGTTGATGGGGTTTATAGATATTCTCACACGTTATATTCCCTCACAAGGAGAGCTTTCTGCGAATTCGATTTTACGTGGTATTGCATCAACTGTGATCTCTTTTATTTCGAGTATCATTCATGGACTTTTGAATGCCGGGACAACAGCTGGAATTATAATTCTTACGACAGCGTTCTTGTTGATAGATGCCTCCAATGCTCCTGAAAAAATGGATTCAGAACTTGAAAAGCAATCCAAACTCCACATGAGTATGAGTAAATTTGACAAGAATCTGGTAGGGTTTCTTGTCATAAAAGCAGAAACAAACCTTATCACAGCCGTTGGAATTACCGTCGTTCTCCTTATAGGAGGCATTGACTTTGCGATTCTCTGGGGCGTCCTTATATTCTTGCTCAGTTATATCCCTTACATTGGTCTAGTTCTAGCTTCTATTCCGCCCATAATGCTTGCGCTTTTCAAATATGGGCCTGTAGGTGCTCTTGCAGTTATTATAGTTATCGCAATTGTTGATGTACTTGCAGAAAACGTTGTATTCCCTTCACTCGCAGGTAAAGGCCTGAAATTATCTCCAGGTATCTTATTTCTTTCTATGATCTATTGGAATTATGTGCTTGGAACTGCAGGTGTGCTGCTTTCCATACCGTTGACATTGATTTTGAAGATCTTATTCGAGAGTTTTGATGAAACAAAATGGCTGGCTAGATTGATGAGTCCAACTGGAGACATAAAAGATGAGAAACCATAAAGAGAAGTACAGGAAGCTAGGTGGATTGTGGCATAAAAATCAATCAAATTGCACAAAAGAAGGATATAAGTCTAAATATCCCCACATTTACTAATAAATATACTAGGTCCCAACCCTACCATTAGGTTTTTTTGATTGTTCCTTAGGCAAATCTACCTGACTCAAGAAAATGCCTTCAATCGCTCCACAATCGTTCATTTTTTGATGTCATCTTCAAATCACTCATATTTGTATTTGGTTAAGGTATATACTAATGTTAAAATGATTACTATAATAATACATTTACATCGGTTTACCTTTAGACGATTACAGAAAAAAGTAGCAAGAGGGTTCTATTTCATACAGACTGTATCTTAGTCGAATATAAATGGATATTTAGTTGACTGATTATAAGGGTACTTTCATTAATTATATTCATTTTTTTCATATTTACCCCGACTACTGTATTAGAACTTTAAAAATATGTCTAAATAACATTATTTTATTCAGCTACCTATCGTTTGTTTGTCTTTTTGTATTTACTATGCTACTAACATACCATTACAAATGTATCCTTATGATATGGATTTAGAATTTTAAAGGTTTAATGTTCTTGATTTCCAAGTTCAATCACATAAGTCCTAAGTATATAAAGAGTCATCTGGACCTGGTATATAATTGTGATAGGAGTACTTCACAAAGAAATTTTATTTAGGGGAATCCCACTCTGAAAATCTCCTATATTTTCCTCAAAGGTTTTGCAAAGCTAAATGCAAATGGAAAATTAAAATAATCCCGAAAAATAGACATGGGGAGATTTTAAACTAGTTTTATGGCCGGCATTATTTCTGAAATTTTAGAGAATTTCTAGAAATCCTAATTTTTGGCTGTTTGTTTATAAGCTCTATATAAACAATTTGTTGAAATCGGAAGTTTATCGAAATTCTCTTTAATTAAAATATAAAATAAACCGCATAGTTGCTTTTAATTAATTGTGCGAAAAATAGTTTCGGAATAAAAGTTGTTTCTACGTAAAATGTTTTAATTTTAAACAATAATTTAATATGAATTATGTTTTTATTACTTCAACGGCTATACTAAAATTTAAAATTGAGTTTTACCTAATGAACAATACAAATTAGTTTCCTATAAAATTTCGATTGTGTCCTTGAGTCATTAATTTTCCGTTGGAAGAAAGAAGTCGCATGGGATTTTAGATCTCCCACGCTTTAACAGCCGAGTCTGCGTTGGTGATATAATCAAAGTCAATTAAATTTAAAAGATAAAGGAGGTTGTGGCATTCTTTAAAATATTGATCTATCACTGTCAGTAAGTAACGATGAATATAAACAAAATATGGACATATTTGAAGTTAAGCTTGGTAAGCTACAACTAAGGCTTGGAAATTGAAGATCCCCATCATTTTTGTTTTCGAAGGCTGGCATGCATCGGGGATGGGAGAAGATATCAAACGTTTCATGTTACCTTTAGACCCGAGAGGATATGATTTTCACACAATTACTTTTGACTGTTACGAAGATACGCTCAAACCTTTCATCCTACACTTTTGGACTCTTATCTCGGTAAGAGATAAAATTGCAATTTTTTATCGGAGTTGGTACAGCCGGACAACCATGAAACATTTCAGAAAGACAATATCCAAAGAAAGCCTTGGAAAATGCTTGGAAGATATCAATTGTTTCGAACGCCAGCTTTCAGATGATGGATACCTTATACTAAAGTTTTTTCCCTATATAAGTGAAAAAGAACAAGAAGATAATTTCAAGGAAATCAAGAAAAAAGGTATTCCCCTAATACTCTATGAATACGAAGACGAAAATTGAAAGGAACTGGATTTTATTCATGAATATAATGAGTACCTTCCAATTATGGAAAAAGTACTTGAAAAAACAGAAATGCCATATGCTCCCTGGACTATAGTAGGAGCAAATGACAAGAATTTTGCAACTCTTAAGATTATCACCACTGCAATTCAGGCCACCGAAACTTATATTGAGCATATGATCCTTACTCATGAGCAGCAGACAATTAAATATCTGGATAGAGCAATATCAAAGCTCCCTGAACTTAGTGCCTCTGTCTTGGACAAAGTCGATCTCTCACCAGCCATCTCCACTAAGAAATACAAAAAATTCAAAAAGCTTTATCAATAGAGCTTTAAACCTTACAGTATGAGCTTTTCAGGAAAAAGCGTTCCATTGTTATAATATTTGAGGGCTGGGACGCAGCAGGCAAGGGAGGAGACATCCACACCTGGTTCAAGTGCTGAATCCTAGAATCTACTGTGATACACCAAATGATAATGAAAAAGCTCATCATTACCTCTGGCATTTCTGTGAAGGAATCCCTAAAGCAGGGCACATAACAATTTTCGACAGGAACTGGTATGGCAGGATCTTGGTAGAAAGAGTAGAGCGAATTTGCAATGAAGAAGAATGGAAACGCGCTTATAGGAAAATAAACGAATTTGAAAATATTATTGCAGAAACCGGAGCGATTATTCTCAAATTCTGGCTTGAAGTCGATAAGGATACTCAGTTAGAACGTTTCAAAAGCAGGCAAAATGATCCAGAAAAAAGATGGAAAATAACCGATGAAGACTGGCGAAATCGGAGCAAATGGAAAGAATATGAAATTGTTGTTGATGAGATGCTTCAGAAAACAAGCACCATAACTGCTCAGTGGACGGTTGTGGAATCAAATGACAAGCGCTATTCCAGAATAAAAATTCTTAAAACAGTTACTGAAACGCTTGAGAAAGAACTGAGTACATAATTATTATTCAAATGGGTTCTCGTTGATCTTTGGTTAAGGAATTTTCTTGCACGAAAACAATTGATTTTGTTGCAATAATTAGTTTCACATTTTAACCTTTTTACCTAAAATCAATACTTTTCTCATTAAAATGTTTATTTAAATTTTGGAGATATGTCTTGAAAATGACTACAATTTATCATTATTCCTCACTCAACCGAAGATTCATTAAAAGGTTTTATATTTTAACTTTTGTACGGATTTTATAGCTTTCTGGAATTTATCTATTCATCATTCGATAACGGTCATAAGTTGTTGAAAAAGTAAGCGCAAAAATTTGTCTGTATTTTCCAAAAGATGCTAGATATAATCATTTCTCAGATTTATTCAATGATCAAGCACACGACCATTATACTTAAAAATGTTTATTTTAATCATATGGTATTCTTGATAGCTCTTATCAGGCCTTTAAGATCTAGAAATTGATCTAAGATTAATTGGATTGCCCTTTTAGGAAAAAGCTCAATGTTAAATTTTTGAAGAATTCAATAAAAAAGATCATTAATATAAAATTTTTATCTTAACTTGACCTATTTTTAATAGAATGTTCTTCCTGCTTATTTAATTATGTGGTATAATTGCACCGGGCTTACTAAAATTTCCACCATGGCTTTTTTGTTCCTGGTTTTTCAACTGCTTTTTGATTGATAAGAGTCTGCATTTGCATCGTGTAATTATTAAGCATGTTTGTCACATTTTCAATTTTTTTCTGCAGGATGACGATAATCTACGGTTCCTCCTCAAGCCTGGGGGGAACCCCTTGCTACCCACAAGTACGGGGATAAAACCAAATGTTATCCTTCGCGCTTGAGAAGGGAACAAAAATTAACGAAGACTAAAGAAACTAAGTTCTTTTAAAATTCTCCGATAATTTGCAACACTATTTTTCTTGTCTTTTTAATCCTGTCAAAGTTTATATATACAATCTGCTGCCATATCCCAAGTGTCATTCTTTTTTCAACGAAAGGGACGGTAATACTAGGACCTATGAGTAGTGCTCTTAAATGAGATCCTCCATTGTAATCTCCCCAAGTCTCATGATGATGATAATCCTTATCCAGAGGGATTAGCTTATCAAGAATTTCTGAAACATCCTTTGAAAGATTTGGCTCATATTCCATTGTGGTTATTGCTCCGGTTGACCCGATATAGAATATTGTAACTGTTCCGTTACTTATTTTTGAGTTTTTGATTTCCTTTGATACCATTTCGGTAATATCGACAATTCCACAGTCTTTTTTTCCAACGACTGAGATTTCTCTTGTTTCTACATGCATGAAATGATAATTAGCAGGTTAGATTGATATATTCTTGCAGTCTTTTAAAAGCAAGCTGAGTTACAGCTGATTTAAGAATGGGTTTCTTTGAGCAGATAGAGCATAATTCAAGGAGTCTGAGGGTCTGCCTCTGGCAAACAGAATACTCGGCAAGCATTATTATCTTTTTTGTACTGTGTGTTGGATACTTTATGTGATTTGAAAACTGAGATTATATTAAAATCTATGCATATTAGCTTATATAGATAGAAATTTCATTTCAGAATGAAACAAAAGACCACGAAATACAGAGATTTTATACTAAAACCCATGCCTTCGTGAAAGAGATACCATGTTTATTGTGGTAATTAAAAAGGTAACATAGTGGTAATTGGAATCTACAGAACTTTCAGTACACTGCATCTCTAGTCGGTTTGAGATAAAATTGCTGAAATTGATCCCTTTATTGATTGGAAACCGTTTTCAGTTGATGACTTTGGGAATAAAAGATGTATTTTAAGGGTAGAAGAAGCTGTTTTTAAAATCAAAGAATGGTAGATCAGAAAAGAAAACGAAGATCAAATACAGAAATCCGTGGGAAAGATGGACAGGTTTCACACGAAGAAAAAACTTGACGTAAATCGAAATACTCTATAATTCAAAATAGTATCCTGGAAAAATTCTTATTTTTGATATTTTTGATCTTAGATCGTTGATTGCAGATCCTAGATAATTTGCAGAAAATGTTGCAGAGTGAAATTAAAATTTCTCGGATGCATCATACTGCAGCAACGTGACAAGTTTGCGTCCCAGCTCAGGCTATCAAGAAATTATACAAAATCAAATATCTTCATGTGCTTATATGTTTTTTCTCTCTGGTTTCCCAGATTTTCAACATCATTTTTAATTGCATCGAAAGTTGTACTATCATCCTAAGTTTCAAAGTACCTCCATCAATCCAAAGTCCACTATCCCACAATTTTTTTGATCCCAAAGTATTCTTTAAATTTTTTTTTATTGATACTTTTTATAATCGTCATCACTCTTGAAGGAGAATATTTTGGTTTAGTACCAATGAAAAGATATACATGATCACCAACATTACCGATTGCATTAAACTCAAAAAAGCTTTTTACAGTTTAAAAGCATATAAATTTCAAATAATTGATTATGTCATTTTCTAAAAGAAGTTTTTTTACGATACTTCATACTAAAAGTATGTAATATCTTGTGTCTACAGACACAATAACCCACATGATGTAGTTCCATTTTTACAGTTCAAAGGTAGTTTCAAATTTAAATTAGTTAGTTAATAGTATTCTCTAGGAATTTGCCATTATGTAGAAAGCAACTGGATATTCGACTGGAATAAAACTTTACGAACTTTTTGAAAGTTATGTTTGCTTCATCGGGTAAATTTATAATACCAACGATTGTACATAATTCAAAGAATATAGACTGTATACTAGCTGTGTCTATACCTGATATGGAGTAATTTTTCTTTACCACAATCAATGCCTTAATTGTTTTATATAATTTTCTTGATATTTTGCTGATTTTTAGAAATTATTTCGAAACTGATGATATCCAAAAATACTGAATTTAAACAAAAATATATTAAGCCCACCTGAATACTTTAATATGAAAGAACAAAATTGAGCCTGAGTAGAGATATACTCTGGCTAGGAAAAAACTTTTTGATATATATGGGATCGCAAAAATTTGTTATTACAATCACAGAATTTGGGAAGTAATAGAATAAAAACCCAGAAAATGATAAAAATTCTCGAAAAATAATCCGTAATATATTATTCGACATTCGCAGATGTACACATGTGTACAATTTGTTTGCTTATTTGATCACTACTATCCATTGAAAGTTAGATTAATTTTTATTCTTTTTCATATTGAGAAAATAGATGGCATTCTTGTATGCATCTGCGGAAAGTGAGTATGCTAATAACTTTGTATTTCATCACAGCTATTTAATCGTTAATTTGATAAAGTTCTGAATAAATACAAGAAATAGTTGTGGGAAAAAGGATATGAAAAAGCAATTCTTGTGTCCACAGTTTGTAACTAAAGGAGCTTTTGCACTGGTATGTGTATTTTCTTTGCTGAGCCTTGCTTCAGCTTCTGTTGCCTCATATGAGGAGGTATTAACTGAATGTTTTCACAAAGAAAATAAATACTCATTCAAAGTTCTTTTGACAGAAAACATCGAAATCCCTTCTTTGCTTTTTGGCCAGAAGATTTCATTTCCCTCGACTGGAAGCAGAGAAGAGGTAAGTAAACACCTTGGAAAACTGAGCCCTTTCCTTCTTATAGCAGCAGGTATCCTTGCAGGTTTCAATCCCTGCCTGCTTGCAGTAATTGCTTTCTTGGCATCTGTCACTCTTGCTCAGCAGCAAGGAGGAAAAAAGGAGATGCTCAAAATAACCTTAGGTTTTTCTACTGGAATTTTGACCATACATATGCTTATAGGAATAAATATACTTTTACTTGTCAATATTATGCCTGGTATCCAAAAAATTTTCACTTCCGTTACAATTATGCTAACAGCTCTCCTTGGCTTATGGCATATCTTTGATGCATATTGGCTAAAAAAGCATGCGATATCAACATTCAAAACTCCAGCTTCCCTGAAGAACTTTATGGGTGGGATGAGTAATAAAAATTTGCTGTTGCTGTCCTTCCTTTCAGGAGGCATGTATTCCCTAGTCAAAGCCCCTTGCTTAGGAGCTATTTACCTCTCTGTCCTGAGCATACTGGCAACAAAAACCAATGCAATGGAAGGAATAACATACGCAGGACTTTACAACCTTGGCCTTCTGCTCCCTATAACGTCTCTAGGACTCTTGCTTTCCTTTGGGTTGAGCCCAAACAAGGTCACTGAGTTCCGTGAAAAAAGGAGAGTGGGAATAAGGTTAACAACAGGAGTTATACTTATTATTCTTGCTATGATGATGCAGCTTAAAATCATCTAACAAAAATTAAAGTTTGAATAAAAATCCTGAATTACAGCTTTTACATTAAAAATTAACATTTCAAAATNNATTTTGAAATGTTAATTTTTAATGCAAGGACTGTAATAACTTTGGGATAAGACGATCAGAAATCAGATTCAGGACTCTTCTCAAGTTCTTCGCGGGAATCGGAAAGGCATTTTTCTTCAATCATCTTAAGCAGCCTGTCTATTACCTCTTTTATTCCTTCTCCGGTAATTGTTGAAATGTTCAACACTACTTCATCTATCTTCCTGAACTCAGGCTTATCAGACTTGTTTGCAACAACAAGCAAGGGAAGGTTAAAATTTTTTTGAATTTCCGCAAGCAGATGTTTTTGGTCTTCAATCCCATATCCACAGCTTTCACTGGGGTCAATCATGAACATTACAACCGCGTCAAGGAACTGGATCGCAGTTATTGCCTGCTGTTCGATGTTGTTTCTCTCAGACATAGGCCGATCAAGAAGGCCAGGGGTATCCATAACTTGGTAACGTACTCCCTCCCAGCTAAAATGTCCGATTGCTACTCCTTTTGTTGTGAATGGATAGGGAGCGATTTTTGGACGTGCACCGGTAACTTTTGCTACAAAACTTGACTTCCCTACATTAGGATAGCCAGCGATCACAATCGTGGGTTCATCCCTGACATCTGGAAGTTTCCTTAATGCATTTCTAGCTTCGTTAAGAAAAAGAAGATCTTTGTTGATTGATTTAATAATGGAGGCAATCCTTCCTAAAGCCTCTTTTCGAAGCGGTTCTGGAATTTCCGAATCCCGGATTTTTACTACGTAAAACCTTGCAACCTCATGAATTTTCTTACTAGCCCAGTCAACGGATGCAAGGGACATCTTGAGCTGTTCGACACCTACTAAAATATTAGTAAGTTTATAGTAGAAGCTGGGTAATTGATCAAAACTCGGGAACCGTCTAACAATATTTGCAAGACTATCTGTAAAAATGTTTGAGGCTGTCAATACCATGGACTCGTTTGCCATTAACCGACTATGCTTATTCTCAATATTTTTCGCGGACATCGCTTTAGCTGCCCGTTTAAAAGCTTTGTTAATTAACTCTTCGGAAGTGGGAACGGTGTGAATTTTTTCAAATATAATCATAGTATTAACACTCTGATTTCTGTAAGCCATATAATAAATTTTGCTGACCAAGAGATTTATCAAAACAAAAAGTGCAAGCAAAAGTTTTGCAAAGATTCATGAAGGCAATTTACTGAATGCAAATTCAAAGATTTCTTATAATTTGTTGATTTTTTTTTGATTGATTACATTCATTTGGCATTGAAATTAATTCTGAATTTTGACAATCTCATCAAGTCTTAAGCGGTCTCCAAATTTATTGCTAGGTTTTAAATTTGTTGTTTCAAATTCTCGTAATAAACTTAACATAAGACACAAAACTAGCTGGATACTCAAAGCATAACCGGACTCTTTTTATATTCGTAATAGTAAGTTACAATTAGGAATTATAATAATTAATTATGTTAAATATATACGATAGTATACATTTATCGATGTATAGGTGTTATACACCATCCTGATAAAAGTATATGAAATTGATGGTGGAAGTATGGAACTCACTCCGATTCAAAAAGATATCATTATTGCNNAGAGCAATAAAGGGAGAAGAAGTTGCCGAGGTAATTCAGCGCAACCCTGGAACCATTCGTAATCAGATGCAGCTGTTGAAGGCTCTTGGACTGGTGGAAGGAGTTCCAGGACCAAAAGGAGGCTATAAACCTACAGGGTCAGCTTATAACGCTTTACGAATTCAGCAACTTGACAACGAATCCGTAGTTCCACTATACAGAAATACTATAACAGTTGATGGGGCAACAGCTGCTGAAATAAGTTTCACGACCGTCAGAAATCCAGATGCCTGTAGCGGAGTGGTCCGTATACTAGGAAACATAAAAGACTTTATGATAGATGATAAGATTCAAGTTGGTCCGACGCCTGTAAATCGCCTGATAGTTCGCGGAGAAGTAACAGGGCGGGACGATAATAGTAACTCTATTCTGTTCAATATTACCGAAATGATATCNNACACGTTAAACACTATATGAAATACCCTCCTTTACTTGTTAATATGAATGCTAGTATTCAGGAAGCAACAAGGCTTTTTATACGGAACAACGTTCATGGAGCACCTGTGGAAGACAAGGGGAAAATTATAGGAGTAATTACCTACACAGATATTGCCCGTGCCATTGCTCAAGGAAAACCTAACGTAAAAGTCAAAGACATAATGACAACTGAACTTATCACCGTTGATGGGGATATGCAACTCTACGATGTCATAAAACTCTTCCACAAATATAATGTAGGACAGCTTATTGTAACAATAAATGGTATACTCAAAGGAACTCTGTCAAAAACTGATGTCTTGCACGAAATTGCAGTCAACTGA
>PMJC01000194.1:0-3587 GCA_003157235.1 Methanosarcina sp. | reverse complement strand
CAGGAGATGGAAGATCAGATCCGAAATTTCCGAAATGATCTCTGCACGGTCTTCATTCCTGACTGCAAGAATGGTTTCAATCGATTCTTCACCTACTTTTTCAAGAATCTTATTCATACCCTTGTGATTGTTCAAAAGCTTGCAGACATATGAACGCTCGTCATAGTTCTGTTTCCGATCCAGAATTATTTCATATACCCTGTTTAAAATTGACAAATCAGTATTTTGCATTCAAACACCTTTTTGATTTAAACACACAAGGAAATATTCGAAAAGTAAATAAACCGTTTTTCAAACCGTTCTGGGATCAGTTATTTCTCCTGTGAGAGCTGATGCACCTGCAGTTGCAGGGGAAGAGAGATACACAAAAGACTCTGCACTTCCTTCTCTGCCCCTAAAATTTCGATTTGAGGTTGCAAGACCTACTTCCCCTGCACCAAGCAGACCGAAAGAACCACCCATACATGGCCCACAGCAGGGAGATTCTACGATTGCACCAGCATTCATAAGCTTTTCGATATATCCAGCCCTTAACAATTTCATGTACTCTGTTCGTGAAGCGGGGACGACAATGAGGCGTACATCCTTTGCTATCGGTTCGTCTCCAATGATATCTACCATGATCTTAATATCTTCGAACCTGCCATTAGTGCAAGAACCCATAAAGATTTGATCAATTTTTGTGCCCTCGACATCAGTTACGGGTTTTACGTTATCCACATTATGTGGACAAGCTACCTGGGGTTCTAGGTCCGAGATGTCATAGTGCCGGAAGGCTGCATATTCAGCATTTTCATCGGATTTCCAGTATGGATCAAATTCGTAATATAAAATCCGTTCTTTAAGGTAAGCTGCAGTCACTTCATCGGCTTCAATGATTCCTGCTTTCCCTCCCATCTCAATTGCCATATTGGATATGGTCATACGTTCGGGAATTGAGAGAGAACGGATTGTTGAACCAGCAAACTCAGCTGCCATATACCTAGCTCCCTCTACCCCAACATCACCTATTAGATAGAGGATGAGATCTTTGGAGTAAACGCGCCTTGGTAAAGTACCTTCCACTTCAAAATGAAAGGTATGTGGTACCCTGAACCAGAGTTTGCCTGTAGCAAAAACAGCTGCCATGTCAGTAGACCCAATGCCTGTGGAAAATGCCCCTAAAGCTCCATATGCACAAGTATGTGAGTCAGAGCCAACTATCAGATCTCCTGGCAAGACGTGCCCTTTCTCTGGAAGAACTTGATGGCATACTCCCTCATATACATCATAATTTAAAATTTCTTGTTCGTCAGCAAATTCTCTGAGCATTATGTGGTTTGCTGTGGCGTTGATAGAATCCGCAGGAACCTGGTGGTCGAATACGATCACTATTTTTTTAGGGTTCCATACTTTCTTCTCTTCTTTGCCATTCATTATCTCGTAAAATCCCTTAACCGCTAGAGGACCTGTAATATCGTGCACCATTGCTAGGTCTACATTGGCCAACACGAAATCCCCGGCTTTTACTGGATTTCCGGTGGCTTTCGAGAAGATTTTTTCGGAAACCGTCATCGGCCAATTTTCATTACCAGATATTTCGCCCATGAGGAATAACTGGCTCGTTATATTAAATAAATCTAATTGANNCTTGGATATCAAGGAATTATTTAAAATCAAATATTTTCATTCGCTTATATGCTTCTTTTTATTCTGGGTTTCCTTAATCTTCGACATAGTATTAATTAATAACATCGGAAATTGTACATCACCAAAGTTTCCACTGTATCCTCCATCACTCCAAAATTCACCACTCTCCAACTGTTTTAATCAAATAGTACTCTTCAAAGATTTGTCTTGTCTTGGCACTTCTCATAATCTGCCTAATCTTGAGGGTAAATATTTTGGTCCGAATCAGCACAAAGATGTTTCTGATCACTATTAGTACGAATTAATCAAACCCAAAAGAGTACTTTCTGCCAATTTAAAGTAATGTCGCTTTCAAATAATTGTTTATTTAATAGTCTATAAAAAAAATCATGAAATTTCATAGAAAAAAACTATTTAATATTTGTTCTATAGTTTCATTTTAGAGTACAGATGATTCAAATAAATCGTTAAATTTCTTAACTTGATTATAAATGATATGTAAAATGATTCTTGAAAATCAGAGGTTCATCTAAATATTCTACAAATGTAGTTTAAAATATAGAGAATTTTGATAAGCCTCTAAGTATCACGAGTCATTTATATATAATTTATAACCATATGATCAAACTTAGGGGTTGTCCGAAATTCTCTATAAATAATTCAATAACTAGCGATTTTCGGGAAAGTTTTCATCACTACAGCAAGTAATGGGAGTATTCGACTGACATATAAAGATCTTGCAGGCATACAAAACGATTAAGACGCATAAAATAATGGAAGCTCTATCAGTAATTTTATAGCTTGCTCTGCTGCTAATAATCGATAAATTTATTATTTCCTGTGCTGTCGTGGACTATGTATGTGCATGTGCTATCTCCCAATTTTTTCTTCGCAAGCTCCAGGCCTTTTTCACCTCTCTTGAAATTTACAAATTTTTTATACATAGCAAGCATGTCCTCAAGCTCCGAAACATACCTATAAAGAAGGTTTTCTGCTAGTTTTCGGCTGTCTTCTGCAGAAATTGGATATCCAAGGCCTTCGCATTCGCAAGTATGTAGTTTTAGCTCTTCTATATAAAAAGGGTATGTTTTGCAGAGCATTGGACGTACTGAATAAACTCGGCATATGCTTGTGCTTTTTTCAAGAAGGATGCAGTCCAAGTTACTATTCCGCCTGAGCATCCATCCAAAAGCATGAATATTTCCTTCTCCATCGATATTTTCCTGAATAAGCTCAAGAAGCTCAGTAGAAAATGGAACTCCTTTTTCTTCCGAAGCTTCGAAAAAGCCTTCGGTTATGTTTTCGTTCTCTTCCAATCTATTCAGTTGAACTATTTCAGGGACAAATGGCCCTGCGATCTCAAGTTTTGATAGGCCTGTAAACTCTCGAATTTTTTCAATCTCAGTAGGGATTAACATTACCCTGTTATCCCCAAAAATCCATCTGCAGCACTTTCCACAGTACTTACAAGAGAAACCGATTACTCTGATTTCAGCTGCAAGATCTTCTAGACAAAGTTTGAGAGCTGATTCGATTTCCTTTTTGAGACTGGTAATTAGAAGGAGCTGGTAGTTTGTTTTTTTATGCTTTTGTTTACTGCATGAATTGAAAATTTCCATATAAAAATTCGTGTTCTACAGGTACATCAAATTAACGCAGGAAGCAATTAACTTCAAAGCTATTCTAAAATTATAATTATTAAAAATTTTGTTCAGAAGAGAATAGATTGTAATACGAAAGTATATCAAGGAACTAGTTTTAATTAAGTTTATATGTGGAATAAGTTAGTAGAAAAATTTGAAAAATACCCTGCGCAGGCAAAAGTACTTAAATTGCTATTCGAACGTGGATTTCAGGTGAATGAGGAAGGAAAAGTCACTTCAGGAAATATTGAGATCGCGCATACTCAGCTTGCAAGAGAAGTAGGCGTTGACAGGAGAGTGGTTGACGCAACCACA
>PMJC01000454.1 GCA_003157235.1 Methanosarcina sp. | reverse complement strand
TATACTCAACCTGACATTGCCTAATGTAGCATAAGGGGAATAGTAAATGCCGCTTTCATCAGGTCCGCGATAACTGATAGAGCGAAGCATGAGTTCAACAACGGAACGACTGTTTTCTTTTCCGTTGTAATCAATTATTCCGCTGNNTCCCATTGAATCAAAGTATCCTTCCTTAAAGATCAGAGAATTGTCCTGAATTTTATCTTTATCGGCATAAACAGCCTGAAGAACATAATTTTTTATTTTTTCCTTAACTATTGTCGGATCATTTTTCATAGAAGTACATTTATTTAATATATTTTTTTAGTGACAGAATTTCGTATTTATGCTTTTTTGTAATAATTATTATAACGACCGTACCTGCTTTCTTTTATATTCAGGTCATTGAAAACAACATCAAAATTCTCAACTTTGTTAGTTTCCAAAAGATTCAATACATCGGTAAAAACATCTTTTCGGGTAAAGTTATTTCTGCAGATTAAAAGATTTATATTTGAATATTTGATCATCAGGGCAGCATCTGCAACAATACCTGACGGGGTTGTATCGATTAAAATATATTCATAATTATCTTTCAGATAATTAATAAGTTCATCCAGGGCACCTGATTCAATCAATTCTGAGGAATTAGGTAAAACGGGTCCGGCAGGAATAAAAGAAAGATTTTTAATAAAAGTATTTCGAATTATATTCTCCCTGGAGCTATGATCTATCATATATGTTGAGAGGCCGGATGAGTTTTCTTCTTTGAATTTTACATGCAGGGTAGGCCTCCGTAAATCGCAATCCAGAATGATAGTTTTATACCCAACAGAAGCGATCGATGACGCCAGGTTGAAAGAGATAAAACTTTTACCATCCTGTGGTTGTGATGAGGTAATAAGGATCACTTTCACAGGTTCTTTTTTAAATCTCAGAAACAAGCTGCTTCTCAGATTTCTGAAGGATTCTGTAACTGAAGAGCCTGGTAATTCGTAAACAACAGAATCGTTTTGATATGAATTGCTATATATTATACTTAATATGGATCTCCCCAGTAAATGTTCAACATCGCGGACTGATGTAATTTTTTCGCTAAAGAATTTCCTCAGAATTATAAAAGTTGTCGGAAACATAATCCCGAGAAACAGGGCTATAATCCAGTTTAGTTTTGTTCTGGGTGAAAGAACTTTGCTGGCAGTTTCCCGAGCTGGTTCCAGTATTTCGTAATCAGGAACATTAGAAGCCAAGGTGATCTGAGCTTCAGATCGTTTCTGAAGCAAAAAGGTGTAAATAGTACCACTGAGATCGAATTTTCGCTGCATACTGACCATATTAAGTTCAGTTTTCGGCAGTCTGGACATTTCTGCAGAAAGCTTTTCAGCACGGTAATTCAGTTCATTCTGAGCCATATCCAGCGTGTTAAGATTATTGGTGACATTCTCCATAATAGTCTGTTTCTGTACTTTGATCTTATTATCGATCTGCCCAAGAAAAAGATTTTTCCCCGCATTATTGCTTGCCAGGGCTGATCTTTGAGTATTAAGCGACTGGAGTTCAAGTACAAGCGAGTTCATAATCGGATCATTGACATTTGCTGATGATGGCGGAGCAAGACTCGCCATGTCTTTATTCTTTTCGAAATAGTCAAGGATATACTTATAATAACGTTCCTGCACCTGGAGATTCGATTTTTCTGTTTCTATTTTTGACATCTGTTCCAAAGCCTGCTGTCCCTGGTAGCTTAGATTCGTAACTTGGTTTACTGATCGGTAATCTTTTAGTTTGGACTCCGATTTAAGAAGGGAATCGGATATTCCTGAAATTTGTGAATCTATAAAAGTTACAGTATGAGAGGCGGTTAAATTCTTTTTTGAAAGATTATCTCCCAGGTATGTTTGAAGGTATTTGTTTAAAAAATCAATTGTCAATCCAATGTTTTCTCCCTGGAAAGAAACCATTATTAATGAAGACTTCAGACTGACGGGTTCAACTTTAAGTCTTTTAAGATAATCATTCGCGAGTATATCCTGATGGTAAAACACAAAATACATTTGAGTTCCATCTTTAGTCCCTGGTGAATATTGATCTTTATTATAGGAGATAGAAAATTTGTAATACCTGTTTTTGATAGTTTCATTAAACTTACAGATCGTATCTATTCTCAGAATATTATGTCCGCTGACAGTCATATTATCAACATAATTGTATGTCGTAATATTGTCTCCGGAAGATCTGAGCCTGTAAGATTTATCATCAATAATCTGAATATAAATTCTGACATTAATGGGTTGTATATGCGATTTGTCAATATTTACAGTGAAAGGAGATTCCTGATAAATCTGGTGTGATTTTTTGAATATGATTTTCTTTTCAATAAAATACCCAACCTCAAGATTTAAATCTTTTATTGTAGAGGAGACAAGACTAAATGAATTCAGACTGTTGATATCGTTTTCAAGGTTTCTCACTTCTGAAAAATCTCCCGCTCCGCTAAAAAGGTTGTTTGAGCTCAGTAATGATTGTCGCTTATCCTCTATGGGCCCTATTACTGAATTTACGCCATATATCTTTGGGGAAGCTTTGTTTATTACAAAAGCAAGTGTCAGGCAGATTATAATACTTGCAATATAAAGATATTTATATGATAAAGCATTTACGAGAAATTCCTTAATAATAAAAGCTTCGGATATGGATTCTTTTTGATTTGACATTTAGAATTAATTATTTTAAAATTTAACATTGAATAAATATAAAACTGCAATGAGTGTTGTAATTGAAGTGAGAATTGCACTAAATGTAATATTCTGATAACTTGAAGAGAGAGCTTTCAATGGCTCAACAACAATCACATCATTAGGAAGAATATAGTAGTAGTCTTTAGCCGCGATCTTTGAATTTGACAGATCAAGCCGGTAATGCATTATCTTTGTACCTTCATTTCTTATAAGAATGATTTTTCTCCGGTCGCCGTATTGTGAAAGTCCACCCCCAAGTCCTAAAGCTTCATAAATGTTGAGTTTATCCTGAATAAATGGATAGACGCCCTGGTGCTGAACTTCACCCATGACAGTAACTTGGTTATCAATGTATTTGACAGTTACTGAAATGTTTGAAACATAATCACCCAATGCTTTTTGAATTTTTTCTGAAGCTTGTGCGGTAGTAAGTTTTACTACATTAATATTGCCTACAAAAGGAAAATTTACATTGCCAGCTTCATCAACAAGGTAGCCG
>PMJC01000290.1 GCA_003157235.1 Methanosarcina sp. | reverse complement strand
AATGTAGAATTTGTTTGCCTATTTAGCCCCTATTATTCATTGAAAGTTAGATTAATTTTTAAGCTACTGTCATGATTAAGAAAATAGACAGTATTAAAGTTGTAAATCTGCGGAAAGTGTGAGCTAAGTGTTTAATTTACAAATGCATATGTAAATTTTCCTGTCTTTCCACGTTTAAGTACCTGGAGTTAGTTTTTGATTTACATCTATGTATTTCCGAAGTTATAGAGTAGGAAGTGGTTTATTCAGGAGCATCATGTTGTTTGCAGTATCTCCATTTTCTATTTTTTGGCTTTACTTGTTTTTTCGTTCTATCAAAATTTACTTACAGGCATCGGTATTTTTAGAGGAGGAGGGGAATTATCCCAAAAACAAAGATATTTATGAAGCCATGAATCATCGCAACCAGGGGAAGGCTGCGTGTTTTGTAAAACAGGTACCCTAAAAATATGCCTACAAAGGATGCGTACAAAACTTCACCAATGCTTCCATATCCTGTATGCATAAGTCCGAATAAAATACTTGTAATTATCAAACCTGACCGATTACCAAGTGTTATCTGCAGCCGATTCTGAATGATTGATCTGTAAATTATCTCTTCCACAAGGCCTACGAAAAAGATCATAACTATGCTGAGCATCAGGAGGTTAAAGGTTGAGAGGTTTGAAATTAGATAGGTTGTCTTGATTATTAGATATTCCGCTCCTCCAAGAAGAAGGCCTAATAATATTGAAAATGGGGCATATAACCATATTTTCTTGAAGGTCATTCCGAGCTGTGTGCGAGTAAGCTCCTGATTGGTTGCTGCAATACTTACAGGAATTGCCAGGATACCGTATGTGAAAATAAAGGAATAAAGCGTTTTCTCATAATAAAGTGGCATTGAAAGGTTAACTAGACGTAGGATCGGCAGGAGAATAAGAGCTAGGTAGGTTTTCTGGATCTCCGTGTTTTTTACAAACATCATGGAAAAGGAGAGCCCTAGCAGGATCGCTGCATGTATTTCCAGGGCTTCTATCTTCATTCCCCAAAATATCAATATCTCTGCAAAGGCAATTGCTGCAGCTGGTATTCCTACATAATACCACATATTTTTAATTTCAACTGGCCTTTCCCTAAGATTACCAGATGTTTCCATTTTCAGACTCTCTTTGACACATTTATCCAGAGGCGTAGATTTTTATAGGGTATTTTCTTTTCTGTTTCATTGAAAAGCAGGAATTCGAGTTTCTGATTCTTTCCTTCAATAAAAGGTGTAATCTTAAGTGGCTCTTCTATGGTCGTGTTATGGGCGAGCCTCATATTTTTCAGGTTTTTCTGAAAGGGTAGGGATTCGTTTTCAACCCTGACGTCCATTGTGTAATTCATTGTTTTGTACTCATTGTTCACTATTCCTATAATGTAGGTCCCGCTTTCACCTTGTACATACTCTGTTGTATAATTTTCAGCCATCCTTTGAGGTCCGAGAATATAGAATTCCGTAAATGGCGCTCTTTCATGAGGTGTGAGGGTAACGTAAGCCAGAGTTCCGATCAAGACCAGGAAAGAAATGGCTAGAAATGTCCTGAGGATCTTCTCAGTTTTTGATTCAGATTTTTCCATAACTTTAGTCAGTAGGGTAAGAGCAGAAGCCCTCACAGAAACTCCAAATATTCTGTTTTCGGGTAGTTTTCTCCGTCTTGAGTATGCTACTCCAGACATGAGTAGAGTAAATGCAGACAGGCTTGTAAGTAGGGGAATTTCCCTAATTCCCCAGGGTGTAAAGTTAATTACAAGCCCTATTAAAGGTACTATCGCAACGCTTAGCCCGACTGAAAGAGCTATTCTTTCCATCCCTTCAAGTCCAGTTTCTTCTGGAAAAAGCACGGATATCAGAGAATATCCTGGAAGGAAAATTAACAGGAATAAACCAAGAATAATGCGGATGAAACTTTCGTTGAGTGGATAAACAAGTATGAAAATATTCGTAAGAATCACAAGGCCTGCTACAAACAGCAGGTCAGATGGAAACTTCTGGTTTCCGGCCATATAACTCCTCATAAAGCTGTTTATTCGTTACTTAATTGTATAAAGTACCTGTCTCCTTTCCTGCTTGCTATATCAAATACTTTTCTTTTTTTCGATCTTCTTGAAATGAATTCTCAACCTTTCAATTCATTTTTTTATTTTCTGTTCAAAGAAATTTTTTAGCCTGAGTTTGAGAGCTTTTAATTTTAATTGAATACCATGAAGAATTCATAACTACTCAACCTACAAAAAAATCAGTTCGTGAATATTTATTTTGACATAATATATACTTCTGATTGCTGACTTATTAAATAATCAAAAACATTGTCAATAGCCGACAGTTGGATAAAATGAGGCCATCAAAATTTGCACATTGAATTTTGATAGATATAGTTATTGATATTGTTTTTCCTCGCGGAATAGTTGCAAAATTTCGTTGGGTTTTTATATCATTTTGATTGTTTTCCCATTACTAGCCCTCTTAATTACTAATAAAATGTTCTATGTTATTCTTGGACTAATAGGTTTGTTAAATGAACTTATTTATTTTTAGTTATCGGTTATCTGCTAAATTATTTTTCATGCCCAAATGTTTATATAGCTGGTATATATTAAAACAGGTACATATATCTCTTGTACTGAACAAAAGTAATTATTTATATAGTGCTCATCTTTCTCCTTTTTGCGAAAAGGAGTACAATAATCCTTAAAATTGATCATTTAAATATGGGGCTAGAATATCTTTTGAAACCAGTTATAATTTATGGAGAGATAACTCTGGGAATAATATTTGCTAAGATTAGACTTATTACATACTCCTCTCTAATAAATTCCTTTATTCGAAAGACTCTCGAGTCCCATCACCAAACAGGTAGGTAATTACCAATGTCCGTTACGATTGCAGCCATGCCTGCCTATAATGAGGCTCACGTCATTGCAGAAGTTATCAAGGGTTGCAAAAAATATGTCGACAGGGTAGTGGTTGTAGATGACGGTAGCACTGATAATACCCTCGATATCGCAGAATCCCTAGGTGCCTATGTAGTTCGTCATGAAACCAATATTGGATATGGTGCAGCCCTCAAGAACTGTTTTGAAGCTGCCCGTCATCTCGGTGCAAGTGCTATGGTTATAATTGATTCTGACGGTCAGCATGACCCATCTGAGATTCCAAAGCTTTTGGAGCCTCTTAAAAATGGATTTGATCTGGTAATAGGGTCCAGGTTTGTCAACGGTAATGGTAAAAATGTCCCAATTTATCGTAAGTTTGGGATGAAGGTCCTTGATGTCGCGACCTATGTTGCAGGTGGCCTCAATGTTACTGATTCCCAGAGTGGTTTTCGTGCTTATGGAAAAAGGGCAATTGAAAATATACATTTATATGATACCGATATGTCCGCTGGCTCCGAAATTCTCATTCAGGCAGGTGATTACAATCTAAAATTTACTGAAGTGGAAATACATTGTAGGTATGACCTTGATAACTGCTCAAGTGAACATCCTTTCATACATGGGCCCAGAGTTCTTTTTCGTATTCTTAAGGATATGGAGTATAGACGGCCGCTGTATTATTTTGCCTTCCCTGGGATGATTATGGCATCTACAGGCTTTCTTATGGGACTTAAATTTTTACAGGTTTATTACATGGGAGGGTATTTGCGCTTCGGGCCTACACTTCTTATGGTGATGTTGACAATTATAGGAGCTTTTATGGTATTTACTGGAATTATACTGCATGCAATATCGAGGATGATAGTTCTAAATGAGCATATTCGGCAACAATGACTTATAAATTGGGGTCAATTTATGGAATATCCTTTCGTTTCGGTGATAGTAGGCATTCGCAACGAAGAAATATTTATCGAAGAATGCATCGAATCACTGGTTAGGCTCGACTATCCCTCGGATCATTATGAGATTATTATCGTTGATGGAATGTCCTCCGATAAAACTCGGGACCTAGTACAGAAATACCCTGTAAAGCTTCTTCTAAATAATAAAAAAAATGTTGCTGCGGCAAGAAATCTTGGTGTGGAGAATGCCATAGGCGATCTTGTTGCTTTTACTGATGGGGACTGTAAGGTCGATTCTCAGTGGTTGAAAATACTTGTATGTGAAATGCAAAATGCTCCCTATGATGTAGTGTGTTTTGGAGGACCTAACCTTATCTTTGAAACTGATCCTGTATTTGGCAGAGTCGTGGGGTATTCTCAGGAAACTTTTCTGGGTTCAGGAGGCTCGGCTCAGTCAAAAAACTCCACAAAAAAACACTATGTAAGCTCTCTACCAAACTGTAATGCAATGTATAAAAAAAGTGTAATTCAGGAAGTCGGTTATTTTGACGAAAGATTTCTTATAGGTCAGGATGGAGACTTGAATTATAGAATAGGTAAGCAGGGCCACAAGTTTTTGTACGTTCCTGAAGCCCAGGTTTTGCATCACAGAAGAGGAACTTTGTACTCTTTTTCGGTAAGAATGTTTAAATATGGTATGTGGATGGCGGAACTTTCCAAAAAGCATGGGGAATTTATCCGCTGGTATGCTTTTTTGCCTTCAATTGCCATTGTTTTTTCAGTAGCTTTGCTGATATCCTCTGTTATTTACTACACTCCGATGCTGTTTCTGCATGCACTGATAGCTATATATTTTGTTCTGGTCTTTGTCACCTCAATCCAGGTTACTTGCAAAATGAGGTCCAAATACGGTCTGTTTGCCTTTTTTGTGATCCCTGTGCAACACGTTACTTATGGGCTGGGGTTTTTGTATAGTTTTGCAAATTCCCTATATCTTGCTAAATTCAAATCTCGATCTGATATTTAATATTCAAGAGTTTATCGATATCTTTAAGGAATAAAGACTGAAACCTAGTATATTATATGATACTTTTTGGGCCAAAATATTTTTAATCAATACTAGCCTGATTATAACTCTGTTTGGCTTTAAACCTAATAATTTGGGTAATATAATTATTCTTCTCACTTTCTGCAGATGTACACAAGAATGACATATTTTTTTAATATAACAGTACTCAAAAATTAATCCAACTTTCAATGAATAATAGGGACAAATAGGTAAATAAATTCTACACATGTGTACATCTACAGAAACTAAATTCAATTTGTACTGTTATGTTTGTTTAAGGTTATGGAGATAGTATGTTTGGGCCAAGTAAAGAGAAAGGATTTCAGGTGGATAATAATCACTTAATGAAATTAATTTCCTCTCTTTTTCCATTAGCTATAATCTTGGCAGTATTATTAACGTTCTTATGGATGTTTGCAATCGGCAGGTTTGGTTATGCACTTCGTGGACTATTTACAGGAATACCTGCAATACTTTCCTGCCTATTTGTGTTGTTTATTTACAAAAAAGATGTAAATTTACATGACATAGACTTCCCTTCATCTCTAAACACAAAATCCCTTACATATCTATTCGGAATATTTTATATCAGTTCCCTTGTTGTACTACTGCTTTCTCTTGGAGATAGACCCTGGTATTATTTCATCTTTATTCTAATGCTGTACCTTTCGGTAGTTTTGCAAATATTCTCTCAAAATGCAAGTTCTTCCCTTATCCTTGTAGAATCTTTCTTAATCATGATTAATCTGATTTACAGTGTTACGTTAAATTACGATTTCTACTTTGGGACTACAGATATACTTCCACACATATTTTTTTCAGAACTTATCGCTTTTTCCGGGCAGATAATTCCGGCTTCATTAAGCGATTACGCATATTTTCCCCTATATCATATACTTGTTGCAGAAGCCTCCGAGCTACTTAACACAAGCACAAAGACCTCGCTCTTTCTGATAACTGCGCCGATTTATGCAATTACTATAATTTTTCTTTACTATTTTTTTAATTTCATAACAAACAATCGTCAAATTTCCTTGCTTTCATGCTTATTATTTTCAGTGAGTTCCATTGTACTGTATTACGGTGTCAATGTAATCACTCGCACAATGGCATTTATAATGTTTGTTATATTAATATACCTTATTTTTAGTGTCAATTTCAAGAAAGATAAACTATCTTTAAAAATACTTTCAGTAATCGTTATGATTTCTTTAACCCTGGTTCACAATGTTTCCTTTCCCCAGATAGTCGTATTGCTGGTTGTTTTGTTTATTTCCGAATATATAATCGGAGACCGTAAATATATTAGTAAGCCATTTTTTGTATTACTTAATGTTACTTTCGTTTCATACTGGTTTTATGTAGCCTACTTGTTTGTTCAAAGGAGTCTGACCCCCCGTTTACAGAGCCAGCTTTGGGATTCTATGGTTTTAACTGCTGGAGGTGCAGAGGTACTTCAGGAGGGCTTGATTAGTTTAATAGGACTTCTGGATAAATCCATATTTTTATTTTTTGCCTTAATTGGAATAGGTTTTCTCCTGAAAAATTATAAGGACAATTATGCTTCTGTTTTAGGTTTATTTGCCTTTTTGACCCTGATATTTTATATACCAAATCCTCTCAACACTATATGGCAGCTTAATGTCCTTTTTAGAGTTGACAGATTCATGCTTCTTGTTAGCCCTTTTATGGCTTTCGTAATGGGTTATGGAATGTACATATTTTGGAATTATATCTCTAAATATGCCCCTAAAAAACTAAATTTATTCTTTGTAATATTTCTGTTATTCTCTGTATTTGTCTTGATCTCTTCGATCTACAGTATTGGTGATTCGAGCCTTCTTGGCCAAAACGCAGAGCATCAATACTTCACTTTTGATGAATTGAGAGGTTTTGAGCATATTTTCAACTATAGTCCTGTTAATTCTTCGATTTACACAGATTATTATACTACAAGGTTTTTTTATCTCCCATTGATTCCTCATACCTCTGCGGAAATGAATTTCGCACCTTATAAAGATCATAGAATCGATGATGTAAATAAAATTATACAGTACATAGGCTATACAGTGATTAGAACTCGGGAATTTCTAAGGAGTGGCTTATACTTCGGCATTGGTGAAAGTACTCGTAAAGAAACTCCTAATTATTTTTTTAAAGGAGTACCCCAAAATAAGCTCGAGCTAGGACGTAATCTTGCAACTCTTAATAAAGTATATACAAATCCCTCAATTGAAATTTTTATTCCGCATTCGGGACTAAACTCTTAACAAGGCATAAAATCAATGTATAAATAAAATCTTAAAAATCAAGAATTTTAAGGATCAATTTGATTGATACATGTGAATTCACGAAAAAATGCAGTTTCTAGTAGAGGCGGAATGAAAAGTGAAATATAAATATCCAGGAGTTTTTGTAAAAGCTAAACGATTTTTTCCTCGGAACGAGGAAAAATTGGGTATAAGAAGAACATGAAATTTTTATAATAACAGGCACAAATAAAATGAGAGTAATTTTCGAATTACCTTTTTGACCATTGATTTCATCATTACCTGGGCTGGAAGGTTGTTTTAATTTCGATTTTTTAAAAAACGTTATAATACTAATTAGTAAATTTTCATTGAAGTCTCAAATATATTATTTTTAAGCATATGGCGAAATATAGGGATTCATTGAAATCCTCTACAATAAGCTTGGTGCGGGAGAAGGGATTCGAACCCATGAACGCCTTCGCGAAACGATCTTGAGTCGTTCACCGTTGACCGCTTGGTTACTCCCGCATATTGGCTTTTTTTTATTTGAAATATACTTCGATTTTCCTAATTATATTTCAAATCAAGTCACAGTTGACCCTCTATAACTACTCTGCGTTTATTGGAAGCAATAAGATTACGATATAACTAGCATATATACCTAATCCTGTAAATGAGTAATTTCGATTTGCTGCATTTCAGAATGACCATTCTTATTTGGTTACAATTTTTCTTCAATATTTCATAAGGAAAAAAATTTCATCCATAAATCTTAATTCCATTTTTTTGAAATTGTTTCTAGAAAATTCAATATTTTAGAGTTCTGAAGTAAAAATATGCATAGTATTCACTAAAATATTTTGTAATTTTTCTTGAGTATATTTTTGAATTTATATATTCATTAATCAAAAACAAGGCACTAGATTTCTTTCTAGATTAAATTTTGTCATCTAATTCATGAGTAATTTTACTGGAATATTGTATAATCCCTCTATTTTATCTGGTACTAGTTAATAATGTCTCACTGATTAATTTAAAAGATGTCGGTATTTAACATTGTTTTTACTCTCTATAATTATTATATATCCTTCCTTTACTGTGTTATAAGGTATTTGCTTGGCAAATTTGTCTATTAGATCCAATATTTTGTTTGTTGCAAATAAGATGCATTCTCTATACTGATACGATATTGCTCCAAATATTGAAAGTTGATCCTCAGTCCTTAAACTTCTATTCAAACACGATAAAAGTTTTTCCTTTTCCCTCTTATACTTTTCAAGATTTTCCTTTATATTCTTTTGTTTACTAGTTGCAGTTGCAAATTCCAGTTCGATCCAGTCAATTTTTTGGATAACATGCCCACTAAAAACTCCTCTATCCAATATATAATTCCAACTTTTACTCCAATTGTTTCAATTTTTTTCAAAGAAGTCTTTCATGAGGTTCAAATGTTATTTGATTATCCATTTATGTCAATGACATCAATTGTTAGCTTAAAGCAGCCAATTATATCCAAGGTTTAGAACGAATATTTCTGAAAATTTCATTCTTCAGATTTAACCATTTTTTATAAATATGGAGTTTCTATGTCACCATAATATGGAACATCATGAAAGTCAATAGCAATGTCTTGAAACTTAGTTTCAGGATCAATTACCTCAAAAGTTTTATAGTTTATTTTTTTGGATGAAGAATATGTTTTTTCGATAGAATTAGACTTTATATTATTTAAAATAGTATTAGCTAAAAAAATTATTATTTTTGGCATTTTTTAGCTTTAGATGTTGGTTGCAGGTTCAAAATAATTAAAATAAGACTTTGCAGATGGAATAAAATATCATCAATTTCTTGGTAGCTATAATTTGCTTCATCAAATAAAGTCACTATATCAACGATGTTACACAATTAAGGACCCAAAGGCAGTAAATTGGCTGTGTATGTACCAGAAGCGGGTTTCTTTTTTGCTGTTTTAATCAACGACTTCATTACCTTCAGTAATTGTTTGTTTTTATTCTAATTTGTAGAAATGATTTCGGAACTTCTGAAATTTGAAAATATTGAATTTGTCTGAAAGATTTTATAGTATAAGATTTATCAAGCATAATGCTTTTTCTTGCTGTCTTGGTTAAATATTCTAGAATTAGATCCCTTAAATAGAATAGCAGATTTACTCAAAAAGAAAATTCAAATAGATTGCAATGAACAGGTACAAAAAATTGCTTATTGGAGCGCTGTTTATCAGTGCGGCATCAATTGCGCTGGTTGTCATCTTAACTTTTGACTCGGGAACGATTGTAGCTCTGAGAAGGATCAAGTTGGAATATATTCTGGCATCTGCTATTTTTCATATTTTTTCGTACTTTATCTGGGGAGCACGGACCCGAGCTCTCTGCAAATCCTTGGGTTACGATGTCAAGTATCTGAAAATAGTAGAGATAATTATTTCAGGGGTCTTTGCAGCTGGAATTACCCCTTCTTCTGTAGGTGGAGAACCTCTAAGGATCCATATGTTGTACCTGAACAAAATCCCTTTTGGCCGTGCTACAGCCATAATTATAGGAGAACGTCTCCTTGACGCCTTTTTAATTTTTGCTTCTCTACCTTTTGCACTTTACATAATGGGAGACATTCTTTCTAACTATAAGTTCGATATAGTATTATTAACAGCTAGTGGTCTGGCCTTCTTTGCTCTTATTTTCTTTATTTACTGGCTATGTAAGCCTGAAAAAGTAAAAAACATAATACTTTGGGTTATTAGAATATTTGCTCCTTTTTTAGGAAAACGGACAGATGATGAAATTGCTTATCTTATGGAGCAGATAGATAGGGAAATGGATCTTTTCCACGAAAGTCTTTGGATCCTTCTTTCAGAAGGAAAAAAAGGGCTTTTTTGGGGCATGTTTTTTACCGTCCTATTTTGGACAGTTGAATTTTTTCAGCTTGTACTGATTCTCATGGGTCTTTCAAAGATACCTTCTATATTAATTGCCTTTGCAGCTCAGATACTATTGGTCGTTGTCATGATCGTACCCTCAACTCCCGGAGCCAGTGGAATTGCTGAATTAGGAGCAGCTACTATTTTTTCTGTTTTTGTAGATGCTCCCATACTTGGAGTTACAGTGATTTCATGGAGGGCTTTAACATACTATATGAACCTTTTAATAGGAGGTTTCATAAGTTTGAAGGTGGTTAAAGATATGGATTTGATTAATAAGTTGATAGGGAAATCTACAGAATTTCAGCGATCACCTGAAAAGGATATTTGAGATCAAAAAAGTTATTTCTGTAAGCTCTAGGTTAGTATATTTTTGTAGGATATCTTCACAAACTCTTTCTGCTATTGCCTCCAGCGAAATCCGTTGCAAATTCTTGAAAAAAAGTTTGCATTTTTGTTTTAATTCTGATCGTACTGATATATGATTTTTATGTAGTATCGGTAATATAATAATTTTCTGATGAAGTAAAATATAGCTACCAAGAAATTGATGATATTTTATTCCATGATGTAGCGTTTTCTTTTAATTCTTTTAAATCTGCAACCAACATCTAAAGGTCCAAAATACCAAAAATGAGACTTTTTTTAGACAACACTATTTTTAATTATACAATATCCAATTGCTTTGGAAGCATTGTTTCTTAATGTGTGATGATCAAAAGTTCGGTGGCTTATCTCTTTGTAAGCTGGGTATGTTCGCGCTATTGCTCTGGGTATAAAGAAATTGTTCTAAATCAGATATTTTCATATGCTGGCATGATTCTTCTTTTTCATGAGTTTTCTGATTTTCAAGATATTTTTTAATTAAATCGAAAGTTGTACTATCTCCCCCATTCCAATGAAACCTCTCTCACTCCATAGCTCGCTATACAACAATTTTTTTCAAGCTCAGAATGTACTTCACAGATTTTTCTTGCTGTGATATTTTTTGTACTCTGCCTCACTCTTGAAGGAAAATATATTGATTCATACTAACTAAAAGATGTACATCGCCATCATTATCAATTAAATTAAACTCAAAAAAATATCTTTTATCAATTCCAAAGCAT
>PMJC01000134.1 GCA_003157235.1 Methanosarcina sp. | reverse complement strand
CATCACCAACTAAAAGATATACATGATCACCATCATTACCGATTAAATCAAACTCAGAACAGTATCTTATACAAATTTCAAAGGATATAAATTTGAAATATTTAAGAGAATTACAGATAAACCATAATTTTCACGAGTCATTTATATATTATTTATAAGCATGTGATGAAAATTTGTGGTATATCGAAATTCTCTATGATATAAACACCTCACTCGTATAATATATGGATTCTGTTGATATAAATTGAAAAAATGAAAGTGATACAACAGAGTATTTATATCCTTTCAACCAAAAAAATAAAACCGTATATTTTTAATATTAATATAGTTGTTAATTTCATCCTTGGAAGAACCATATTCCATTTTTAACTATCCTATATTCAATCTATCTGTATTCTTCCTCTCCCATTTCTTTTCTGAATTCTATATAATCTCGCTCGACTTCTTCGAGTTCATACTCCATTTAATTCCCCCATTTAAATTCCGATAACAATATTTTATTTTTTTGTTTTATTAATTCCAACTTTCTGCAATGTACACAAGAATACAATTTACTCTCTAAATATAAAATTATTCTAACTTTCAGTTATTAATAATGAACAAATAGACACACAAATTAGTTATCCATGTCTATCTGCAGAATGTCGGTTTATGTATAGGAAGCCCTTATTTTGATATGCCTTAGTCCCCATTTTGAAAAATGCTTTTATCTTATATAAATGTTACTGTCGACCTTTATATAAATATACTCAATGCAGAGAATTTACATTTTTTACCTTATTTGTAATATTGTGTGAAACGATAAGATATTTTTAAATGAAAGTTGTGGTATTTTTTGTTTTCATGTGTAAAAATTCAAAACCTGAACTCGTCCTGGGTATCAGGAACCTTGCAGGTTTGAAAGCCTGTTCTCTCTATGCGGATGCTGTCTATTTTTCAATCGACAAACTCAACTTGAGAGCAAGAGCAAAAGAGATTACGCTGGAAAACTTGGGAAATTTTGTTTGCGAAGTGAAGGCTAGAGGGCTAAAAGCTTATCTTGCTGTAAACTCGACAGTAAATGAGGATAGTCTCGAGGATGTATCGGAAGTAGTAACTACAGCTGCAAGGGTAGGGGTAGATGCTATTATCGCTTGGGACATGGCTGTGATCCTGAAAGCACGAGACACAGGAATTAAAGTCCACGTCTCCACACAAGCAAATATTATGAACCACAAAACTGCAGAATTTTACAGAACTCTGGGGGCAGAACGCGTCATACTTTCAAGAGAACTTTCTATTAAAGAGATAACGAAAATAATTCAAAAAACCGAAGTAGAGATCGAAACTTTTGTCCATGGCGCAATGTGCATGGCAATTTCAGGTTGGTGCCATTTATCAACTTACGCGCTTGGGAAATCCGGAAACTGTGGGGAGTGCACCCAGCCATGCCGATGGAAATGGGAGCTTCATGGGGAAAACGGATTTGTTGCAAAGAGCCTGGGAAAATACCTCCTCAGTGCAAAAGACCTCTGCATGATAGAGTACGTTCCAGAACTTATTAAAGCCGGAATAAATTCCTTTAAGGTGGAAGGACGATTGCGAGATCCAGNNAGGTCTGGAAACTAGAACTGGCCTCTGTTTACAATCGGGGCTTTTCTACAGGTTTTTACTTTGGGTCTCCAGGTTTCGATAATTTTTCTTCTGGAAAAGATATGAATGCTTCCAGAAAGAAACGTCTGGCTGTGGGAGTGGTTGTGAACTATTATCCAAAACAGATGGCTGCAGCAGTAAAACTTCTCGAAGAAGGGATACAAATCGGAGACGAAATAATAATTGAGGGAAGCACAACATATTTGAAGCAGCAAGTGAAATCCCTGAAAAAGCAAGGTAAAGACCTAACAATGGCTGAAAAAGGAGTCGAAGTAGGCCTTGCTGTCGAGGGCATAGTTAGAAGAAATGACCGTATCTTTATAATAAAATTAAACTAATATAATAGTATTTATATTTTAGATCTCTTCTATTAGAGATCGCAGATTGCAGAAAATAATCAGTATATAGAATCCTGAAAATAATCTCATCATCTGAAACCATTATATATAAATAATATTGTCATTTTAACCCTATTTGATTGAAAAAAAATCCATCTTATCAAAGGTTGTCTATTAATAATCGTTTATTTGGATTGATAAACTAGTATAATTAAGAATTATTCTTGATTTAAAAGCAACTGGCTGCCTATATAAAACACTTATTCACGATGAAAAGTCAGCTAAAAAAGAATTTCCTGACTAAGAACATTATTCCTTTTCATCCAGAGCCAGAAAGGTGGTACCTTGATAAGCGTCAACGAAATGGGATCATATGTCATGGAAGAAATGCTCGATTGGAGCGAAGACCTGAACACCGAAGTTACAAAGCTCAAAAATGGGGCTACAGTTATTGACTGCGGAGTTAAAGAAGATGGTGGATATGAAGCTGGGCTGTACCTGGCAAGACTCTGCCTGGCTGACCTTGCTGACCTACAATATACCACCTTTGATCTGAAAGATCTCAAGTGGCCTGCCATTCAGATAGCAACTGACAATCCGTTGATTGCCTGTATGGCTTCCCAGTACGCAGGATGGAGGATCTCTGTAGGAGATTACTTAGGAAAAGTTTCGGGTCCTGCGCGCGCACTTGCGTTAAAACCCAGAGAACTCTATGAAGAGATAGGATATGAAGATGACTTCCAAACTGCAGTTCTGTTCATAGAATCCAACAAGCTACCTGACGAAAGAGTTGTAGAGCACATTGCAAAACACTGCAGCGTAGACCCTGAAAACGTGATGATTGCAGTTGCACCTACAGCCTCTATTGCCGGGTCTGTCCAAATCTCGGCCCGTGTCTTGGAAACTGGAATCCACAAATTCAAGTCAATAGGCTTTAACATCAATTGCATTAAGAGCGGATATGGCGTTGCCCCCATTGCTCCAGTCGTAGGAAACGATGTTCAATGCATGGGTTCAACCAATGACTGTGTGATTTACGGCGGTGAAACAAACTATACAGTGTGCTTTAACGGAGAACTGGCCGAACTGGAAGAATTAGTAAAGAAGGTGCCTTCCACAAATTCCCATAATTTCGGAAAACCTTTATATCAGACCTTCAAAGAAGCAGATTTTGACTTTTTGAAGGTTAATGAAGATATTTTTGCGCCTGCTAGACTTAATGTAAACGACCTTAATAGTAAAAAGACAATCTCAAGCGGCGGAATTTACCCGGAAATATTGTTTCAATCTTTTGGAATAAAACAGATATAAAATCATTTGCCCTTTTTTAAATGTAGATTATTCTCTTTTTTCATTCTTTTTTGTTACCATTGACTTCCTATATATAGTAAGCTCTATATTTATGTATTCAGATTCACCTCTAATTTTTATCCCGTGGGAATCCTGCCCAAATATTTCTCGCTAATTTCTTTATTTAACCCAGATAGTTTGTTGCAGATTCAAGCGAACTGGTAGAAGATATTGCAGCATGGAATTAAATATTAAAAATCTCTTGATAGCTATAATTTGTTTTATCGAGTAAAATTATTATATCAATGATACTACAGAATTCAGAAGATAGAGCAGTAAACTATTAGTATTTACACAATAAGTTGGATTATCTTTTTCATAAAGAAATCCTATAAATCTACTATTTCAAAAAATTGCTTACAGATGCATTATAAACAACCAACCAATAATTGAGGTTTATCCAAATCCTACATAATCAATGACTTCATTACATTAAATAATTTATATATATCACTTAAATAGAAGCTGAAACCCACTTTACGCAGACGTACACAAGAATGTCATCTATTTTCTCAATTTGACATTAGCTTAAAAATTAATCTAGCTTTCAATGAATAACAGTTGTCAAATAAAGCAAACAAATTCTACATCTGTGTACACTAGCAAGATCCGGATGGAAAAATTTGAAAAAGGTTTCGGTGATTATTGAGACAAAAATTTCTAAAAGAGTAGGATAATTTTTTTATATTACCTAAATTATCTCCCTTCTTTTTCTTTCCTGTACTTGCACATGGCTTTGACAAAGCCATTGAACGGGGGAGACGGCCTTCCTGGTCTCGATCTGAACTCAGGATGGAACTGAGAAGCAAAGAAGAAACGTTTGCTAGGGATCTCAGCAATCTCCATTCTATTTTTATTTTTGCCGGAAAATAAAATTCCAAAAGATTCCAGCTTGTCCACAAACTCTGGATTAACCTCGTATCTATGGCGATGGCGTTCGACAATGTAATTGCTTCCATAAAGCTTTGCGGCAGTAGAGCCTTCTTTGAGGAAAGCTTCGTAGTCACCTAGGCGCATAGTACCTCCCATCTCGACAATACCTGTCTGTTCCGGAAGAATATCAATCACTGGATAGGGAGTGTCTTCATCAAACTCCGTACTGTTTGCTTTTCTAAGGTTAACCACATTTCTTGCAAACTCAATAACTGCAAGCTGCATGCCCAGGCAGATCCCAAGGAAAGGAATATCATTTTCCCTTGCAAATTTGATTGCCAACATCTTTCCTTCAGTGCCACGCTCGCCAAAACCACCAGGTATAAGAATTCCATCAAATAGGGGGAGCTTTGGAACCTCATCAGAGTCCTCTTCCAAGGTTTCGGATTCAACCATATTGACCTCAACCCTGCACCCACTATCAACACCTCCATGCTTGACAGCTTCAAGGATGCTAAGGTAAGAATCTTCAAGGTTGGTATATTTTCCGACAATTGCCAATTTGACCTCTTCTGTAGTGGACTTCATCCTTGTGACCATATCTCTCCATTCATAGTTCTCTACGTTAGACTCAAGTTTCAGGTGTTTCATAAGCTGGGTAGTTAGTCCCTGTTCTTCGATGAAAAGAGGTACTTCATAAATATCATTGGCATCATAAGCACTAATAACCAGTTCTTGAGGAACGTCACAAAAAAGGGAGATTTTTTCCTTGGCACTTTCCTGGAGAGGAGACTTCGATCTTGCAACGATCACTGCAGGGCTCAGGCCAAGCGCCCTGAGTTCCTTTACTGAATGTTGGGAAGGTTTTGTCTTCTGTTCACCCTGTAAATCTTCCACTATCAGAGTTACATGAGTAAACACAATATTTTCAGGAGGCTCTTCCCTGTGCATCTGACGGGCAGCCTCAAGGAAAGGCATGCTCTCAATATCCCCTACAGTACCTCCAATTTCCACAAGGCAGATATCAGCTCCACTCCTGGCTGCAACTTTTCGTATCCTGCTCTTAATCTCGTTTGTAACATGAGGGATGATCTGAACGGTTTTCCCGAGATAGTCACCCCGTCTTTCTTTAGTAATTACTTCCTGGTAAATTTTACCTGTGGTAAGATTGTGGTCCCTGGTAAGTTCAGTGTCAAGGAAACGCTCGTAATTTCCGAGATCTAGGTCAACTTCACCTCCGTCCTTAAGCACAAAAACTTCCCCGTGTTGATAGGGACTCATGGTACCTGCGTCAATATTGATGTAAGGGTCGATCTTTATAGCCGTAACATTATAACCTTTATTTTTAAGGTTCCTGCCGATGGATGCGATGGTAATGCCTTTTCCAAGCCCACTCATCACTCCACCGGTAACTACTATATACTTCATGGGTAAGTTTCCTCGACAATTTTTTTAATAGACATTTTGAACCAAAAGGATAATCAAATTAACTTGAGCTAAAATAATAAGATGGATGGTTTTTCTGAAAGATCTCATGGAATATTTCTGTAAAAACATAACACCAATATCCTCATGATATAAAAAACACTCTCTAATTTAACATGAAAGTACGTGATGAAAATGGTTCCTCACCTACTCTCTCAACCTTTTTCACCCCTTATTGAGATTTTTTTACTAATTATGTTTTTATACTTGCATCAACATCGAATGTCTCAGTCTCAACAATCTTCCTCTTTTGGATTTCGCCCCTTTTTAGATTCTCTTTCATCTTTGTATATATCATCATTTGTAATCATATTCCATAAATTATGGTAATTTTCCTTACTAATAAAATGATTTTGCATGTCATATTGATTTATTCTTTCATTTAAAAACTCATTTAATTTACTACCTTTCTGTATTATTGCTGCTGAGCCATCTGCATTAAAATCCACCTTGATATGGTTGATCCTATTTTTTGGTTGATCATCTGGTTCCTTAATATATCCGTTATTCCCAGAGGATATTCTTTAATTGCTCTTTTCATTGTTGCATCATAAATTTTTGATTTTGTTTCAAAGTATCCTCTGTCTCTGTAAACCACTTCATTTTTTATGATAAATCTATACTCAAATCATGAGTGATGCAATTGTTGTTTTGAATCTTCTGATCAGCTCATAATCCCCGTCTATTAAATGGTATGAAGTTTATATCCAAGTGTGACTTATCACCCTTTTTTGTCCAATTTCCATCTCTGTTTCTCCTTATTTTTACTTCATTTTCTCGAGATTTATCTATTCTTGCATGTCCAAGATCTGGATGAATAAAATTATATCCTGAATTAGTCCATTTTTTATTTCAAACCAAGGTTATCAAGTTGGCTTTGCAACTGTTATCACATTTTTTCTTCTTTTCAGTTATCAATAATTATTTTTCTGAATAACCAGACTGTAGTACTATCTAAAATTTACTCAGAAAAACCAAAATATTTCCTGAAAGAAATTCGATCAATACATTATTTTTCAAATTCAAAGTCGAAAAAAAACCATGTAATTGCTGTAAAACAAGCATTCGGAACGTAATGATTACGTCAGCTTCAGGTCTTCCCCAGGAAAACTGTTTTGTCCAAATGCATGGATGCAAAAATGAGATGAAAAGATTCCAAATCAATTGAGATATAAATTTCAGCAAGTTTATCTCCAACTGAATGAAAACATTTTGAAAATACTTTAAGAGCAAATAAGTAAGATTTCTCACGAATAAAATTTATTGTAAATATATTTAAACTTTCCAATACTAAAATGCAGAGAAGCTGGTAAAAATTCTCAGTGATTTTCCATCTACTCAAAATAAGTTGGATTCACCGATTTTGACTTAATATATATTTCTATTGCTAATTGCTGTGATAATCTAATTGAAGCGATAATAAAAAAATAATCAATGGCTACAATTTAAAAAATCCTCAAAAAATTTTCACATTTAGTATTGATAAAGATGGCTAATGATATTATTTTATCCAGGATAAATAGTTGCAAAAGATATTAGAGCATCCAAAAAAACTTCACAATAGCGGGGGATGGATTCGAACCATCGGTCTACGGGTTATGAGCCCGTCGGGATCTCCTGGCTACCCTACCCCGCTACAGGGTAATTATTAATGTCACTTTATCGAAGCAGATATCTGAAAATACTAGCTATCTATTAAATAGTTTTCGCTTGACGTTCTAATTTTGAGGGTGAATCTCAAATTAGCTCTTAAAATCCGTTATCTAATTTGACAATTGTTTTTTTAAAAATCCTCCGAATGAATATTTACTTTTAAACCTTTTTTATGATTCAGTAAGCACCACTAATTGATATGCAATGACGTTCAGAAGTAGTAGATATTCTACTCCCCTGTCTGATTCTACTTACTTCAGATTTTACTTTATCCTTATATATGTCTGGTCTCTTTTTGCATTCCACTCTTTTTTTGCAGAGTTCTTTGAATGAATAATCTCTAATATTTTTATCTTTCAGATAATCCTACCCGTACTATTTTTCCATTCTGACACAGGAAACTACGTTCATCTTTCATTTTCGCATTGATATCTCTTACCTTCTTCTACATTTTATTTACCCACTGGTCTATTCTTTCAATCTCTTCATCCTATTGTTTACGGCATTTAATGGACAAGGGATGACTTATTTTGCTTTAAGATGCCACCATATATACGCATGATTAAGGAACGAATCATAACCTACGTCGTTAGAATGTGATTATATATCAGCATTCTTTTTTTACAAAGCCTCTATGTATTTAATAAGTTCAAGAGAATCAGAGGCAAGACCATAAGTAGAAGTCATGAAAACAGGGTAGTTTCGATCAGTGTGATGTACATTTTAGCCATTTTACATTCATAACGAGGATTATAATCAGAATAAGTTCATATCTTGAAGCCCCACTGGAATGAAATGAATCTGATCTTCCTGTTCTCATGAGGGTTTGAGGATTTTTCCACCAAGTAACATCATTATCTCATCGATTCCATCATCTTCGAGCCTGTATTTCACAAAATGATGACGGATTCTGCCTGAAAAGGGTATTATCTTGCTATTTTCATAAAAATAGATAGTAAAATAGCTTATTCCTTTATCAAGGATAACAAAAATGATTTGATCATGCTAAAGTTTTCTGAAACATTTCACAACAAAGGGGATTATATACCTCGCAGCTTGTAGCAGTGGTGAAAACTTTCTCGATAACCACTATTAATTGACTTATGAACTATTAAGCTTGCAAAAAATCGGTTGATAGATATCTTTTTTTTTATTAATTTATGGGTTTTTGATTAATTGCAGTCAATTGCCAATGTAATTAATTTTAAATTTTAGAGATCTCAGGAGACATTAAAAAATTTATTAAATAATTGAAAAACTTTTGCAATATATTTTGTTAATATGTTATTCTCCTGTGCTTTCTACACCTACGACACTCAAGAATCTCTTGACCACTGATTCATTAACCAACCTCAATAGTGTCTGTCTATCTTTTGTAGCGCTGAAAACTCCCAGAGGAATCTGGGCACCTGCTGCATTAGCATGCCCACCTGCATCTTCGCCAAAAGCTTGGCGCATAATTTCGCCAAGGTTAACTCTAATATCATTGCTACGTCCTGAGATATAGATACGATCTTCACTAACTCCAAAAACGACCGTTGTGGAGATTCCTTCAAGACTCAAGAGGTAATCCGCAGCTTGCGGAAGAGTGTCTCTATCCCTAATATTCCCGACATTTGAGAGAAGGTAACTTCCAATAACCTGACGGTTTCTGATGGCTTCTCCAAGTACTTCTAGAGTTTCAATAGCCATTGAAGGCTGCTCTAGCTGGTCAAGGATTCCGTGATTCGAAAGGGGATAGAGATATGAAGCAGCTGAGAGGTCGGCTGGATCTGTTTTTCGCTTGAAGTCCTGGGTATCAGTCCGAATCCCATATAGTAGAGCTGTTGACAAGGTTTTTGATATATTAATATTAAGCTGCTGGAGGTACTTTGTCATAATAGTTGCAGTTGCCCCAAAATTAGGCCGAATGTCTATGTACTCAGCCTTTACCTCAATTTCTCCGGGTGGGTGATGGTCAATTACAATGCCCACATATGAATTGGGTGGAACCATGTTGTTAACACCAGGGACGGAACAGTCTATAAGGGCAATTTCATTAAAATTTTGAAGGTTATTATCTTCAATCTTGCCAAGGTCAATCCCTAAAAGGTTTACGAAAGCTTTGTTTTCCTGGTGTCCGATCCTGCCATGGTAGAGAATATTTGCTTCTACACCAATATTTTTTGCGATTTCCTTTAGTGCAAGCCCGC
This sequence comes from Methanosarcina sp., assembly GCA_003157235.1. Taxonomy (GTDB): domain Archaea; phylum Halobacteriota; class Methanosarcinia; order Methanosarcinales; family Methanosarcinaceae; genus Methanosarcina. The sequence continues at coordinate 1,903 of PMJC01000134.1, read as the reverse complement.
TGGAGATTGCATCCGGATCAGGGTTATCATGAATTACAATAGCAAGTTTTTTATCCCTTATCCCTTTTAGCCACCTCGCAAGCCTGTTGCCCCTGTGAACGGACTCAGCCCTCTCAAGGGAACGAGAAAGGGAGCTTGCAATAAGTTTTGAAGGCATAAAAACATAATCTGCTCCGAGGTTTTCCATCTTTTCCTTATTAATTATATCTGAAGCCCGGGAAAAGAGCTGGACATCAGGGTTGGCTACAATTTTAAAATTTTCAAGACCCTTTCGATTTGCCTCGTTATTGGAAGTCAGGAAAAGGATGACTACAACATTTTTAAGATCAATCTTATTCACGAGCTCAGGATCGGAGATGTCACCTGCAATTGTTTCGAAGCCTTCCTCTCGGAGAGTTTCTACCTTGGCTTCATCTTTATCTACGACGATTACCAACTTATTGCTATCCCTTAGCTCTTTTGCAAGTGCAAAACCAACACTTCCACTGCCCAGAACTAAGTATCTGGGTTTGATTGAATTCTTAAGGTTGCTATCAACATCTTTTGGAAAATTAGACAAAATAATCCTCCCTGTCTCATGCAAATCCGGCCACTTGCAGAGGAAAGCAAATACTTATTAGAATCCTGCATGTTTGCGGTTTTACTAAAGTCAGTGATTTTTTAATTTATTACCATATCGGTGCTTTTATTCTAATTTTATTGCTTACATTCTTTATTAATATAGTTACTTTTTATCACTTTTCTTGCTCATATCAAACTGAGTTAAGTATAATAGAGCAAATTTTAATGAGAATTACTTAACTTTATCTAAGGGATTAAATTAGTCTCTTGTGATTAACATGGTTTTCAGGATAATTAGTCTTTCAGGTATGTTACAGAGGATTTCGATAAACCCCTGAATTTCGTCATATGCCTATAAATGGTATATTGGTAATTCATAAAAATAAGAGGTTAATCGAAGTCCTCTATATAATATCATAATGCAACATATAATAGTTAATGATGTCAAATAAGATTTTCTCGGTTAAAATATAATGAATAATTTGCTTCAATTATCGTAGAGATATTTAATGATTTCTATAATAGTTCCTGAAATCAGGTAATTCAAATTTAAAGAGAATATTTGCTGAATGTTAAAAAAGAATCAAAAAGAATATATGAGTAATTATTATGAAGTGTATCAGTTCTTCGCAGATGAGGGCAATTGATATAAATTGCGAACACCTTGGCCTATTTCCTGTCCAGTTAATGGAAAATGCGGGGGCTATTATCGCGCAAAATATAAGGGAGAAGATGGAATGTGGGAAAGTATTTTTTGTCGCAGGCCTAGGAAATAACGGAGGAGATGCTTTTGTTGCCGGCAGACACCTTGCAGGCTTTTCAGGATATACTATCAAATTCATTTTGCTGGGAAAGGCTCATGACATAAAAACCAGGGAATCCTGTCATAACTTTTCCCGGTTAAAGTTCAACCGATTGCAAGTGCTCGAAATCAAGGATTCAAGTCAGCTTACATCTGCAGCCTCTGATTGATTTTCAGAAGCCGACTTGCTAGTAGACGCTATATTCGGAACAGGAGTAAAAAAAAGTTTGAAAGAACCAGAGTCAATAGCTGTTGACTTAATAAACAAGGAAGGAAAAGCGGGGAAAACAGTAATTTCTGTTGATATCCCTTCAGGTGTGGATCCTGATGGCTGTTATTTTNNAAAGATTGCAGATATAGGAATTTGTGCGGACGCCGAACAATATGTGGGCTCTGGAGACCTAACGATACTGCACAAGCGAAATTCTGAAGGGCACAAAGGAAATTCTGGAAAGATTCTTGTAATAGGAGGCGGTCCTTACTCCGGAGCCCCGGATCTTGCAGCTTTTGCAGCTTTGAAGGGGGTGCAGACATTGTAAC